>NZ_JAXWCK010000025.1:0-160540 GCF_037349415.1 Anthropogastromicrobium sp. | reverse complement strand
AATTATCGCAACAGATGTTAAAATCAAAGTATAATAAACTGTATCAAACAGCTCAAGAAAGGAGTCTGAGAGGCATGGGAAGATTTGTAAACCCTGATAATAGTGCATTTCAGGTTGCTCTAAACTCTGAAATCTATGTTGATAAAACAGGCTTGATTGAATACACAAACAGCGTTCTTGATACGACAAATGCGTATATTTGCAATAGTCGACCACGGAGGTTCGGAAAGTCTTATGCAGCTAATATGCTTGCAGCTTATTACAGCAAAGGAGCAGACTCAGAGAAAATGTTCTCTGACTTGCAAATCAGTAAAGGTGTGAATTTCAAAAAACATCTCAATAAATATGATGTGATTCATATTGACATACAATGGTTTCTGACAAACTGTGCTGAAGAAGGCAATGTGGTTGATTTTATCACGAACTTAGTTTTAAGTGAGTTACGCGAGATTTATCCAGAAGCATTGCCGCCTGAGGTGTTTCGCTTACCAGATGCGCTCTCAAGAATCAAAGATAAGACTGGGCAGAAGTTCATTGTTATCATTGATGAGTGGGATGTACTTATAAGAGATGCTGCCGCAAATAATAAAATTCAAGATGATTATATTACTTTCCTGCGAGGAATGTTTAAGGGAATAGAGCCTACAAAGTATATACAGCTTGCATACCTTACTGGCATTCTTCCTATCAAAAAGGAAAAAACTCAGTCAGCATTGAATAATTTTGATGAGTTTACAATGCTGAGTGCAAGTAGACTGGCACCGTTCATTGGATTTACAGAGGACGAGGTTAAAAAGCTTGCTAAAGCATATCATCAGGATTTTGATGAAGTGAAGCGATGGTATGATGGTTATCTTTTAAAGGACTATCAGGTTTATAATCCAAGAGCGGTTGTTAGTGTAATGCTGAGAGGCGAGTTTAAGAGCTATTGGTCTGAGACTGCCTCATATGATGCAATTGTTCCGCTAATCAATATGAATTATGACGGTCTGAAGACTGCTATTATTGAGATGCTTTCTGGCGCAGAAGTAAAGGTAAGCACAGCAACTTTTAAGAATGATACAGTGAGTATCAAGAGCAAGGATGATGTGCTTACCTATATGATTCATCTTGGCTATCTGGGCTATAATGAAGTCAAAAAGACAGCTTTTGTGCCAAACGAGGAAATTCGTCAGGAGCTGACGACAGCAGTTGAAAGCAAGCATTGGAATGAAATGTTGACTTTCCAACAGGAATCAGAAAGTTTGCTTGATGCTACATTGGATATGGATGGCGCAGCGGTTGCTGCGCAAATTGAGAGAATTCACAATGAATATGTATCGGTCATACGGTATCACAATGAAAATTCGCTGAGCAGTGTGTTGGCAATTGCATATCTGAGTGCAATGCAGTATTATTTTAAGCCAATTCGTGAACTGCCGACAGGACGTGGATTTGCTGACTTTGTGTTTGTGCCCAAGCCAGAGTACAAAAATGATTATCCGGCATTGATTGTAGAACTGAAATGGAACAAAAATGCACAAACAGCAATGATGCAGATTAAGGACAAGAAGTATCCTTCTTCAATTTTGAACTACACTGGGGATATATTGCTTGTTGGAATCAATTATGATAAAAACAGCAAAGAACATCAGTGCTTGATTGAAAAATACGAGAAATAAATCCCTTCGATACCTCGATGCTCCCTAACTCGTATCCATATTCTGTAGGTGTCTGCGTATTTGCAAATAGTATTGTGCGGTTAAGGGCGGTATCACTGCATTTTAAGTAAAGCGTATAAGTATTATTTTCCTTGTTACGCAGACTACGCACATCAATTGGAACTGTAAAAGTGGAAGACTCCCCACTGTTCCATAGGCGTGGATCAGTATCAATAGGTACTTTAGCGACACAATCTCCAGTTAGATCTGAAACCACATATACGTTTGCCTCAAGAGGACGGTAACAATTCGAGAAGCCTACATTTCGAATTGTTACTGTCAGCATTCCGGTATCATCAAACAGCGGATGAAATTTTAACGATGAACTGTCAAGGACATATCGATAGCCTAGATGGCGTTCAATATAGTCATATCCACTCATTCCATTCCAAACATCGTAAGTTTTATTTACTATAGTTTCTTTCCACTTATTCAGTACAGTGCTATCATATTCACTGTTTAGATAAGACACATGCATTTGCGAAAGATCTTTTACAGCGTTATCAAAGTCATTATATACATTATCAATAATCACCTCGCCGCCATTTGGTACATAACGGCAGAGGTTATTCTGAAAGGCAAGCTCATCTTCGCGTGTCCACGCATCGTAATAATTTGTATTCAAATCCGCAGCCGACTTATCACCGTAAGTGCCTGTATCATTTGCAGAGCCAAGCATTCCATCATTATACAAACCTAGACGTGAAGCCAAGGAAGACAAAAGATTTGGCTGTGGACAACGCGGTACTTTGGTGCCATGATACTCGCCTACAATGGTTCTCCACTGCGCAGGAGTGCGGACCGAAAGAAAAATAGAAGGATCAATAACATCGTCCAACTTTTGAATTAGCGTTTCCATCTCACCATTTCCCATATGTGTGGTATTATTCATCTCGCCCCAGTTTCCGACAAAAATTCCCTGCATAATGTAGACAGATGAGGCATATTTATTTACGATTGGTCCAACCTGTTCCATATGCGTTAAAATCTGTGACAACTCATTTGGTTCACTTTCTAAATTTTGCCCATCCCAATCATATAAGAAGCGCAAAATTAGCTGACTGCCTGTCTTAGTCCACGCAGATAAAATAGAGTCAATTTGGCTAAGTGCATTATCAGAAAGATCACAATTTCCATAATTTTTCAGATTGATTTCAAGCAAGGATAGTTCAAAAGAAGAACTGTCTGAATCAAAAGCAGCGTTTGTCTCAGGCAGTGAAAATGTGGCATCCTCTGCCAACAGATAGCCGCTAATCGAGTACAAACCAATATATGGATTTTTAATAGCATCACCAGATTCAGAATAGCTGTATGGTGTGTAATCGACAAAACATAGACGGCTATTCACCCAAAATAACGAAACAGCAATCAGTACAAGAAGAATAACTATGATGCTAACAATAACAGAACAAAGACGATTAGAATGTTTTTGTTTCAAAATTGGACTCCTTTTTTATCAACCCAATCAAGTTAGGTGTATATCAGCTATATTAGCATCAAATTTATTAATTTGCAAATGTGCTTTCCTTTGATGCAAGATTATCTTGCATATATTGAAATTGTCTTGTATACTTTCAGTTGCAGAAAATAGGAAGGAAGGCTAGTTAAATGTATTGCAGAAATGAAAGAAGCAAATTGATAATGAAAGTAATTGGCGTTGCATTGATGGCGTTAGTGTTAGTTCTTTTTGAGGAAATCAAGGCGGAACATAGTATGTCAAAGCAGACGGAGATTGATGATAGCTTTTATCAGAAACTGGAAGAGGGAATTGATGTAAATATTTTGATTGTTGGTGATTCAATAGGAGAAGGAGCAGGTGCGTCTTCGAATAGCAGTTTCTGGGTATCATTACTGCAAACATACCTTCAAGATACCTATAGTATAAGTAATATCAATGTTACTAATGTTTCAATGGGTGGTAATGCTTCATATGCAGGCTATGTTAGGACAATGTCTTTGAATGATAATGTACAGTATGATCTTGCAGTAATCTGCTATGGTCAAAATGATGATATAGAAGATTTTTCAACCTATTATGAGTCTGTTGTCAGAGGCATAAGAAGGAAGTATCCAAATAGTTCTATCATTTCTATCTTAGAATCATCTCAGCGTGAATATACTGGGAAGATGATTGACATTCAACATATTTGCAATCATTATGGTATTCCAGTGGCAGATACGATAGCAGCATTTAATAATTCTGGTAAGGTATATGAAGATTTATCAAATGATGGAGTACATCCTAATGATGAAGGACAGAAAATTTATTTTGAAACTGTTAAAAAAGTTATTGATGACAATGTGGAAGCTTCTAGTGGAAAAATGAAAGAAGTTTCTGCGCTTAATAGGAGTGTTTATAAATTTGATAATTTTGCTTGGTATGGGGCAGATAGTGATTTTGCACGTGTGGATGACGTAACATTTGTGCTAAATACGTCAGCATCAGGAATTATGGGTATTGATTATACATATGAGTCTGGAAATAATAACGCAGATATTTATGTAGATGAAAAATTATTTAGATCTCCAACAGTGACATTTGACTATGATTTTTCACAGCGCCACATATTGATAGTTAGTGATGAGTGCAGTGTAGAGAATGAAATCAAAGTCGTATTTGCCAGCAAGCAGCAGGCAGATGGATTTAAGGGTATGTGTTTTAGTTGGAAATAAGAATAAAACAGCAGTTGACATATATTGGCAGAAGTAGGATAATGAGAGCAAAATGCAGGAATGCAAAAAATGTAAAACAGGAGGAGTCAAATGTTAGAACAGCTGAAAAAGGAAGTTTATGAAGCAAACATGGATTTGGTAGCAAAAGGTATGGTTATCTATACCTGGGGTAATGTCAGTGGTATTGACAGAGAAAAAGGACTTGTTGTAATCAAACCAAGCGGTGTTGATTATGCAACTATGACATGGGAGGATATGGTTGTAGTTGATATGGATGGCAATGTTGTTGAAGGTAAGTATAAACCATCTTCGGATACACCGACTCACCTCGTTATTTATAAAGCTTTTCCACAGACAGGTGGTGTTGTACATACGCATTCTACTTATGGTGTAACTTTTGCGCAGGCAGGTCTAGATATTCCAGCATTTGGTACTACACATGCTGATTATTTTTATGGAGATATTCCGTGTACCAGAGATCTGACAGCAGAAGAGATTGATGAAGCGTATGAGTTAAATACAGGTAATGTAATCGTAGAAACCTTTGAAGGCAAGGATCCGATGGCAGTTCCAGGTGTAGTTGTAAAGAATCATGGACCGTTTGCATGGGGACGTACACCAGCAGGAGCTGTTTATAATGCAGTTGTTCTTGATAAGGTTGCGGAGATGGCATACAATACCATGACATTGAATCCAAGAACACAGCGCGTTCATCAGTATCTGCTCGACAAGCATTATTTCCGTAAGCATGGTGCAAATGCTTACTATGGTCAGGGAAGTGAAGATCACTAAGTCGATATTTTTACATTAGTTGACAATGACTGACATGATTCGTCAAAAAATGTTGTATTTTAGCAAAACTGATTCTTGACAGCGTATCCCAAAAGTAAGATAATATTGTAAGAACTAAAACAAAAACTTTCAGCAAAAACAGCCGCAGCATCAACTTCCAGTTCGGGGGGGGTGCTGTGGCTGTATCAGGGAGGGCAACACAAAAAATGTACAGAAAAGAATCAGAAGGCTGGTTTAAGCATATTGATTTCATAATAATCGATATGATTTGCCTGCAGGTTGCATTTTGTCTGGCATATGTATTGAAACGTTTAGGTATCAATCCATATGCAAACCTAGTTTATCGAAACATGGCGATTGTATTGGAATTGGCAGATCTGGCAACGATGTTTATGTTAGATACGCTGCACCATGTTACACAAAGAGGATATTACCGTGAAATGATTGCAACACTTGGAAATGTTGCGGTTGTAGGACTTCTGGGAATAGCATATTTGTTTATCATTCAGGAGGGAGCGGCATATTCAAGATTAACATTTGGAATCACACTTGTATTATATCTGGTGTTGTCATACGCCATGAGATTGATCTGGAAGAGAGTGCTTGCAAGTGGTAAATGGGATAGTAATTGTCGATCATTGATGATTGTCACGACAGCTTCAGAAGCAAAGCGTGTTGTTGAGAGGATTCAGGCGAACAATTATGGAAAGTTCGTTATTAGTGGATTGGTACTTGTTGATAAAGATATGGTGGGGCAGAGCATTGCCGGTGTAAAGGTAGTGGCAAATAGTGAGGATGCTCCGATGTATGTGTGTCAGCAATGGATTGACGAGGTGTTAATTGTCGTACCAGATGCGCAGCCATATCCGGACGAACTGATATCAAAGCTGAAGGAGACTGGCGTAACTCTTCATTTGAAGCTGTCAAAGATCGCAGCAGTGGATGACAGACCACAATTTGTAGAGAATATTGGTTCATATACAGTATTAACTACCAGTTTAAATTATGCATCAACAAAGCAGTTGTTCTTTAAACGCTTTATGGATATTGTTGGTGGATTGGTTGGCTGTCTGTTAACTTGCATTATATTTATTTTTGTGGCACCGATTATTTATATCAGTTCACCAGGACCGATTTTCTTCTCACAGGAGCGTATCGGTAAGAATGGTAAGAAATTTAAAATTTACAAATTCCGCAGTATGTATATGGATGCGGAAGCACGAAAAGCCGAGCTTATGAAGCAAAACCGTGTAGCAGATGGTAAAATGTTCAAGCTCGATTTTGACCCACGAGTGATTGGAAATAAGATCCTGCCAGATGGAACAAAGAAGACGGGAATCGGTAATTTCATTCGTGTTACAAGTCTTGATGAGTTTCCACAGTTTTTCAATGTATTGAAAGGAGATATGAGTCTTGTTGGAACACGTCCGCCGCTTCCGGGGGAAGTTTCTGAGTACGAGATTCATCATCGCGCAAGACTTGCGATTAAGCCAGGCATTACTGGTATGTGGCAGGTCAGCGGACGAAGCGACATCACTGATTTTGAGGAAGTGGTGAGGCTTGATACAAAGTATATAAAGGAATGGAGTCCAGCACTTGATATCAAAATTTTGTGTAAGACCGTGAAAACAGTCTTAGTCAAGGAAGGATCAATGTAAAAAGAGAGAGGGAGAAGATCTGAGTAAAAACGAAGGTTTTCTTTAAATGAGTAAAGATAAAGAATTGGCAGAGAGGAAAATCGTCGCGTTGCCGCGTTTTCCTTGGCCAATGACAATGCAAGTTTCACTAGCCCGCCTGAATGAAGACGGGATGGCGAAGCACTAGGTAAATTACGGACAGATAAAAAAGACTGTGGGGACAAATAAAGATGAAAGTATGCTTGGTAGGCTCGTCAGGTGGTCATCTGACACATTTGTATATGTTAAAACCATTTTGGAAGGATAAAGAGCATTTTTGGGTTACTTTTGATAAGGAAGATGCACGGAGCATTCTAGAAGGTGAAAAAATGTATCCGTGTTATTATCCAACAAATAGAAGTATAAAGGCGCTTATAAAAAATATTAGAATAGCATGGAGAGTATTGCACAAGGAACATCCAGATCTTATTATTTCTTCAGGAGCGGCAGTTGCGGTTCCATTTTTTTATTTGGGAAAATTGATGGGGGCAAAGTTAATCTACATTGAAGTTTTTGATCGCATTGACAAACCAACTATGACTGGTAGGATGGTATATCCAATTGCAGACAAGTTTATTGTTCAATGGGAAGAACAAAAAAAAGTATATCCAAAAGCGATTAATCTTGGAAGTATATTTTAAGAGGAGAAAGCAATGATTTTCGTGACAGTAGGAACACATGAACAGCCATTTAACAGATTGGTTCAGAAAATAGATGAATTAAAAAGAGATGGAGTGATTCAGGATGATGTGATTATTCAGACTGGATTTAGTACATATGAGCCCCAATATTGTCAGTGGAGCAAATTAATTCCATATCAGCAGATGGTTAAGAATGTAGCAGATGCCCGTATTGTGATTACTCATGGTGGACCAGCTAGTTTTATTATGCCTTTACAGATTGGAAAAACTCCTATTGTAGTTCCGAGACAACATCAGTTTAATGAGCATGTAAATGATCATCAGGTAGAGTTTGCCCGAAATGTCTCTAAGAGAATGGGAACAATTATTTCAGTGGAAGATATTGAGACGCTTGGAAAAATTATAACTGATTATGATCAGATTGTTGCCGGGATGGGGCATGGAATGGTTAGTAATAATGCGAAGTTTTGTGAAGGTCTTGAACAGATAGTGAAAAATTTATGAAGTGAATCCTTTACTAAAAATATCAAAATTAGAAGTAAGATAAGGAGACTATTTGAATGAATGAGTATGCAATATCAGTGATCATTACTGTATATAATGGAGAAAAATATTTGAATAAATGTTTAAACTCTGTTATAAATCAGACAATGTTTAAAAAAATGCAAATTATTGTGGTTAATGATGGCTCTACTGACAATACGTTATGTATTTTAAGAGAATATGAAAAACAATATGATAATATGACGATAATAGATATTCCAAACGGTGGAGTATCTAATGCACGTAATGTAGGAATAAAAAATGCACTCGGAGAATATGTTACGTTTGTAGACGCAGATGATTGGGTTGATTGCGAATGTTATGAAAAGATGTATAAAAAGGCACGAGAATCATCCACTGATATTGTAGCAGCAGGTTTTTTTGTTAGTACTGATAATGAGGATATTTTAAAGAATTGTGTAACAAACCAAGAAATTAGAAAAACAAAGAGCGATGCAGTTTACGATTTTCTGATTGGAAACATAGATGTTCATTGCTCGAATAAGATTTTTTTAAAAAAAATAGTTGAAAAAATCAGGTTTGATACTAATTTTAAAATTGCAGAAGATAGATTGTTTTTATTTGAAACGTTGCTGATGGCAGAAACAGTGTACCTGATTCCTGATGTCTTTTATCATTATTATCAAAATACGAATTCTGTAATGCATAATGACAATGTCGGATTAAGCATGGATGGGGTAAAGGTTGCGCAAAAAATTCTAGATAAAACTAAAAAGCAGATTCCTGACTTAAGAGCATATGCGGAGGCTATGTATATTAGTACAGCGTGTAGAACTTATTGTGAATTGGCATCGAAAAAATATAAGGATACGAAAAACTACGAAAAGCTTAGAAATGATATAAAGCAGTATACATTGATAAAAGGTGCTCGTTATATGTCTAAGAAACATTTTGTTGCGCTTTTTCTTGCTAAAATAAGTCCAAAGCTGTTTAATAGATTACGTAGTAATACATTTATTAGATTGAAGAAATAGTAGAGGTAAAAATGAAAAAAGTATTAGTATTTGGAATGACAGAAAATCCAGGTGGAATTGAAAGTGTTATAATGAATTATTATCGCAAGATTAATAGAGATAAAGTTCAATTTGACTTCTTGAGCAATAGTTCTTTTATTGCATATGAAGACGAGATAAAATCTTTAGGAGGGAAAGTTTATTTTATAACCCCAAGAAAGAAAAACTTTTTAAAATTTAAATTAGAATTAAATTCATTTATGTGTGAACATGCTAAGGAATATGAGGCAATATGGGTAAATATTTGTATGTTATCCAATATTGACTATTTAGTTGCTGCAAAGAAATATGGTATTCCAAAAAGAATTATTCATTGCCATAATTCTGCAAACGATGGAGGAAAATTAAAGTACTGTGTTCATCAATATAATAAAAAAAGATTAGCAAAATATGCAACACATTTTTGGAGTTGTTCTGAATCTGCGTCATCTTGGTTTTTTGATGAGAAAATATTGCATGAACCAACTTATAAAGTGATTACAAATGCAATTGATGTAAAAAAATATAGCAGAGATGAAAATACTAGAAAAGAATACAGAAAGAAATTTGGAGTCGAAGATAAAATTGTAATTGGACATGTAGGAAGATTTCATTTTCAAAAAAACCATCATTTATTAATAAAAATTTTTAAGTGTCTTGCTGAGAGGGATCCTAGATACCATTTATTAATGATAGGTCAGGGAGAATTAGAGCAAGAAATTAAAGGGATTGTACATAAAGAAAAATTGGATTCAAGAGTAACTTTTCTTGGTGCAAGAAATGATGTTGATAAAGTTTATCAGGCAATGGATTTATTCCTTTTACCTTCTCAATTTGAAGGATTAGGTATTGTGGCGCTAGAGGCACAAGCAGCTCTTTTACCATGTGTTTTGTCAGATGGTGTTCCAGATATTGTAAAGGTAAATGACAATGTTATGTTTGTATCATTAAAGGAAACTCCAGAATATTGGGCTTGTGTGGTTGAAAAAATGTTACAAGAAACGCAGTCAATCAATAAAATGATGATATCTGAGTATAACATAGAGAAACAAGTGCAGAATTTTGAAAGGGAATTAATTGGTAAATGAATTTGAAGTCACTAAAATCAAAACAAAAAATATCACTTACATCATTTATAGCAGTTTTTCTATTTGCAGACTTAGTTACTATGCAGTATTTGCAATCTTCAATGTATACGCTGATACAGTACATTAGTTTGGCAATAGTTGTTGGATATGTGCTATTAAAAATTAAATATGTAAGAGTACAAGATTATATATTTTTAGCAGCAACATTTGTGTTGGCATGCAGCATTGTTATATCATCGTATGTTAATCATATTAATCCGGCTGCTTTAAGATCTTGTATTTACTACGCTGCGTTGATTTTTGCTATGTGTATATTTCTAGTGGAAGCAGGAAATATGGGAAAGCTAGATAAAGCACTTTTTGGTGGTAAATTATATTTGCTAGTTGTTTTGGGACTTAATGATCTTTTAATGGTAGCAATGCCTGAAACATTCTATAATATTTCGGGACGAGATATAGGAACAACTTTATTAGGTAATAAGTTTAATGTTTCGTATGCTCATTTAATATTAATGTTTATCCTCATTTTTGAAGAAAAAAATGAAAAAAAGCGAAACAAAAAAGTTATTATATATGCGATATTAATGTCTATTTTGTGTGCATTTGTAGATTGCAATACTACATTACTTGCGTGTTGGGTATTTGTAATATTATATTTTTTACCTGAACACTTAAAAATGGTTGCTTCAAAACCGATTGTTTTTATAGTGATATTTTTCTTGAGCGGCTTTTTATTATTGTCTTTTAGTAGTATCTTGACATGGGGGCCGGTTAAACATTTAATTGTAGATGTTTTGCATAGAGATGCAACATTAACAGGACGAATGCAAGTATATTCTTATATCTATCGTATTGTTTTTCAAAAAAAATGGTTGGGATACGGATATGAGACTAATATAGTTCTGTCAACTTCAAAATGGTACGCAAATGCTCAAAATGCTTTGTGGGACTTTATTATTTGCTATGGATTTATTACTGCTACAGTTTTAACTGTATACATGATGATGAGTGTATTTAGATATTTTAAATATAATAAGAAAGAAATAAAAAAGTCTAGCTGGATTATTTTTTCAATGTTGTATGTATATATTTTTATGGGAATAGGTGAGATTACCTATAACAAGCAATTTTTCTTCTTTATTGCAGTGTTATGGGCTTGCTGTTCTGTTAAGAGCAACAACACTCGAAGGAAGAAGGTACGTATACGATGAATCAAAACATTAGAGTGTCTATAATTGTTCCAGTTTATAATGTGGAAAAATATTTAGATCGATGCGTAAAGTCTATTGTCAATCAATCATATAAAAATATTGAAATTCTTCTTATTGATGATGGATCGAAGGATTCTAGTGGTAAAAAAATTGAAGAATGGAGTAGGCTCGATAGACGTATCAAAGCGATTCACAGAGAAAATGGAGGATTATCTGCAGCAAGAAATACCGGTATTGAAAATGCAATGGGAAGTCATTTAATGTTTGTGGATTCGGATGATTGGATTCATGAACATATGGTTGAAAGATTAGTAGAATCATTAGATTGTGCTGATATTGTTTGCTGTGGAATGATTCATACAGATGGAAAACAAGAAACAGATATTGAATGGTTTTCAAAGAAACGTATTATATCAGGAGTGACAGCAGTAAAGATGCTTGCAGAAGATTCTTTGTTTACAAGTCATATTCCTAAAAATATATTTCCGAAATCTGTATTTGATCAAGTGAGATTTCCAGAAGGAAAGCTGTATGAGGATATTCGGACTGCACATAAACTCTTTATCCAAATTGATAAGGTTTGTATACTTCCAGAGCATTATTACTATTATTTTGAAAGAAATGATTCAATTACTAATATAGTAAAGTTGAACAATCGAATAGAATGGTTTGATGCATTGGAAGAAAGAGCAGAAGATTTATCGGATATGTTGACTGAAGAAGAGAGAGCGCGGGTTCAGGCACAACAGGCAGTTGTTATGTCACTTGCAATTGTGCAGAATCATTTTTCTAGTAATGAAAAAGAAAAATACAGAGATAAAATGGAATTAGTAAAAAAATTTTTGAAAAGAAAAGATACAAGAAAAGCAGTCAAAAAATATGCAACTAATTCACAATATGTTTATTTTTGTATGGCAAGAGTGGGATTTTACTCCGCTAATATAATATATCGATGCATAGGAAAAAAATAAAATGATGAAAAAACCATTGGTTACAGTAGTTGTGCCTGCATATAATACTGAAAAATATATAGATAAATGTTTACAGAGTCTTTTAAATCAGTCTTACCGTGAAATAGAGGTAATAGTGATTGACGATGGTTCTAAGGATAGAACAAATGAAATATGTAAAAAATATGAACAGGCAGATTCGCGATTTCTATTAATTAGCAAGAAAAATACAGGAGTATCTGATACTAGAAATGTTGGAATTCACCATGCAAAAGGAAAATTTATAATCTTTGTAGACAGCGATGACTATGTGACAAACGACTATATAGATACATTAGTTAGAGAAGTAGATACGGCACAATTAGTGTGTGCAGAGTATTTTTTAGTTAATGAAAATCGAGAAGAATGTCATAAATCAGAGCTTTCTAGTACAGATAAAAAAATCATGAGTGCTAACGAGGCAATCAATATGTTGCAAAAACAAGATGCGTTTCAAGGATATTTGTGGAATAAAATTTTTTTGCGAGATATTATTATAAACGAAAATATATGGTTTGATTCGCGTATCAAAATTTGGGAAGATATGTTGTTTTGCCTTAAATATTTAATGAAAATTGAAACAGTATGTTATGTAGGGAAACCTATTTACTATTACGTTCAAAGATCAAGCAGTGCGATGAATAATAATATTTGGAAAGAAAATACGCAGCTTGTGGCACTCAATGAGATGTGGAAGACGAGTAAGTCGATAGAAGGTCCATTTCGAGAGTACATTAAGAATTATTACGCGAATGATCTTGCTGGCTTGCTGGGAAAGGAAAACTTTCAAGATCGAAAGTCAATTGTTCAGACGATAAAGTTAATAGAAAGTATGAAAGCAAAGCTTTCTTTTAAACATAAAGTCAAAGTATTTATATTTAAGTATATAAAAAGAAGGTAACATTGCAGATGAAAAAAGTAGCTATTGTAACAATAATAAGTCAAAATTATGGAAATCGTCTACAAAATTACGCCTTACAGGAGACCTTAAAAAAAGGGGGTGTAGAAGTAGAAACAATTCCACTAACACATAAAAGTAACTTTGAGCGACAAATAAAGTTTGTTGTAAAAAAAGTTCTTGCAAAATTTATAAATAAATATGCAGAAGATATTAAGTGGAATGCCTTTGATCAAAAAATTAAATGGAGTGATTATACGGCTGAAAATGCCGAAATTCGCAATGCATATGATTATTTTATTGCTGGAAGTGATCAGATATGGAATCCTACATTTCCTTTTAATTCAGAACGAGAGTTTTTGACTTTTGCAGATGATAAGAAAAAGATTGCATATGCGGCAAGTATAGGACTGGAACAATTACCGTGTGAATATGAGGAAAAGTATCGTAATAATATTTCGACATTTAAGATGGTTTCTGTACGAGAGGATGCAGCTGCAGATATTATAGAACAACAATTAGGGTGTGAAAGACCTTATGTTGTTCTTGATCCAACGATGTTATTATCTCGTAAAGAATGGAAAAGGTTAATAAGAAACAAGGCGATAGTAACGAAAAAATATATTGTAAAGTATTTTCTGGGAATTAGAAATGAAGATATTGAACAATATATTGATCAATATGCAAACTCAATAGGAGCAGAAGTTGTAGATATAACTTGTTGTGATAAGATCGGTCCAATAGAGTTTTTGAATTTGCTTTATTATTCAGAGAACGTCTTTACAGATTCTTTTCATGGAAGTGTATTTTCAATTCTATTTCATAAACCGTTTATAGTATTTGAGAGACCATATGAAGAAGGATATGGAAAAATGTCTTCTCGCTTAGATACATTGCTGAATACATTTTGCTTAAAAGAGCAACGAGTTTCTTCGCTTGCGGAATGTATTGAGAAAAATCCGGAGTGGGATTATAAAAGTGTTGATGCAATACTACGACAGAAAAGAGATAGGTCATTTGAAATTCTTATGAATGCGATGGGAGTAAATATATGAAGATTGAGCGCACAAAAAATGCAACAAGAAATATTATCTTTGGTGTGATTTTAAAGGCCTATCAGATTATTGTACCTTTTTTGATGCGTACAGCCATGATTTATCTCATGGGAATTCAATATCTTGGATTAAATTCACTTTTTACATCAATTCTTCAAGTCCTAAATTTAGCAGAGTTGGGTGTTGGCTCTGCAATGATATATAGTATGTATAAACCAATTGCAGAGGATGATAATGCAATGATTTGTGCATTGATGAAATTGTATAAAACTTATTATACTGTAATTGGATGGATTATTGCTATAATTGGTTGTATACTGACACCATTTGTTCCAAGGTTAATTTCAGGAGATATTCCTTCTGATGTTAATATATACGTTCTTTATATTATAAACCTTGGCGCAACAGTTCTTTCTTATTGGCTTTATGCTTATAAGAATAGTATATTACAGGCACATCAAAGAACAGATGTCGTTAGTAAAGTAACGTTAGCGACTAGTACGATACAATATCTGCTTCAGTTATTTGTATTATGGGCATTTAAAAATTATTATTTATATGTCATAGTTATGCTCGCAACTCAGGCAATAACTAATGTGGCTACAGCAATTGCAGCAGATAAGCTTTATCCGCAGTTTCGCCCGAAGGGATTAGTTGAAGAGAAAGAAAGAAAAGCGATCAATGGTCGAATAGGGGATTTATTTACTTCCAAAATTGGGGGTATCATATATGATTCAGCTGATACAATAGTTATTTCGTCTTTTTTGGGACTTACAGTATTGGCTGTATACCAAAATTATTTTTATATTCTTAATGCAATCAATAGCTTGATTGTAGTTGTCTTTTCAGCATGTACTGCGGGAATTGGAAATAGCATTGTAGTTGAAACAAAAGAAAAAAATTATAAGGATTTAAATACATTTACATTTATTATATGCTGGGGTGCAGGTTTCTGTTCGGTTTGCTTGCTGTGTTTATATCAGCCATTTATGGAATTGTGGGTAGGAGAGGATTTGATGCTTTCTTTTTCTGCGGTAATTTGTTTCGTAGTTTATTTTTTCATCAGACAATTAAATTCTCTTTTTAATATGTATAAGGATGCATCAGGAATGTGGCATGAAGACAGATTTCGACCATTAGCCGCGGCATTGACAAATCTTGTATTGAATTTAATTTTGGTACAATTTATAGGAATCTATGGAATCTTATTTTCTACAGTTATTGCTATTATTTGCGTTGGAATGCCTTGGTTATTGTGTAATTTATTTTCTGTGATTTTTGAAAGAAAACATTTAATGTCTTATGTAAAAAAACTTTTATATTATTGTATTATTGTGTTTGTTAGTTGCTTTGGAACTTATTTTTTATGTTCTAGAATTAACTTTGGATTAATAGAAACACTTTTGATTAGAGGCGTGATATGCGTGATATTTCCTAATCTGATTTTCTTCATTGCATATAATGGCAAGTCTGAATTTAAAGATTCGCTCTTGTTGGTAAATAAGATAACGAAGGGAAAAATAAAGCGTGTTTTATGTAAATTTGGAATGCCAATATAAGAGGTAGGATAAAAAGGAGAGTAAATGTGAATCAAATAAAAGTATATGCAGGTTATAATATTGATCAGGATATACGTATGAGTAGTTCTTCTGGAGCTCTTTTTTCGCTTTTAGCAGAATATGTACTTTCACTACAGGGAATTGTATATGGAGTTAAGATGTCGGAAGATTGTTATTTTGCAGAATTTAAAAGAGTTACAAATTGTGAGGAACTTATTTGCTTACGTGGTTCGAAGTATTTGCAAGCTAAGGTTGGAAATACATATAATCAAGTGAAAAAAGACTTGGCATCTGGAAAATTTGTACTTTTTAGTGGAACTGGCTGCCAAATAAATGGGTTAAGAAAATTTTTGAAAGATGGGTATGAGAATCTTATTTGCGTAGATGTAATTTGTCATGGAGTACCATCTCCAGCTCTTTGGAAAAAGTATGTTCAATATCAAGAACAAAACAATGGTGGAAAAATGAAAGAAATTAATTTCCGCTGTAAGGATGATGGTTGGATGGATTATGGAATAAAAGAAATCTTCGAGTGCAGTTTTCAGTATGAGAAGAAAGAAAAATATATAAAAAAAGATGAAGATCCATATATGCAGATGTTTTTACAAGACTATTGTCTTCGGCCTTCTTGTTACGAATGTTCAGCAAAAAAAGTAAAAATGTCAGACATCACGATTGCAGATTTTTGGGGAATTGATAACATTGCTCCGGAGTTGAATGATAAAAGGGGAACTTCTCTTATAATAATTCGAACTCGAAAAGGAGAAGAAATTTTTAAAGAAGTAAGAAAAAAGCTAAAATTGAAAGAAGTTACTTATGAAGAGGGAGTGCAATGCAATCCGTCAGAATATAAATCATGTACACGACCAACTCAAAGGGATACATTTTTTGAGGACATGAAAGTATGTGATTTTGAAGGACTTCAAAAAAAATATATAGTTTTGAAAAGAAACTCTTTAGTAGGGAAAGTAAAACGAAAAGCGAAATGTATAGTAAAACGTGTACTTAAAGCTATTATCTATAAAAGAAAAGTACATTAAAAATTATAGATAAATCTTAAGATTTTATAATCGAATGTTAGGAGAGAAAAATTGAAAGAGTTTCCTATATTATTTAAAAGAAAAGAAGAATGCTGTGGATGTACAGCCTGTTATGCCATTTGTCCAAAAGAAGCCATCTCTATGGTAGCGGATGAGGAAGGCTTTGAATATCCGCAGATAGATGAAAATAAGTGTGTACGGTGCTATCAGTGCTTGAAAGTGTGCCTGTTCAAGACAAAATAATTTGAGGAGACAAACCACAGGGATCGTCACGTCGGCATATTTATTGTCTTTGAACCATCGGGGGTGCCAATCATCCGGTGCCTGTCACCAGCAATTGGTCACGTTTGCATTTTTATTGTCCCTGTGGTTTACTATAACAGCCCGTGAGGGCATTGCTAATTTGCTACCAATTTTGACGATTGCTTACCAATTTTGCTGTAATAATTGACAAAAAATATTGAAAATGCTAGGCTCTCTTTATAGATGACGTTGTATATCAGCGCCAAAAATAAGGAGGGAACAATATGAAGGCAAAGGTGAAGCGAAATAACAAGTATGTATTTCGAGTGGTACTAGCTGTGTGGATAATGATGGCTGTTGTACTGACTGCTTTTATGCCAGACACAGTACGAGCAGAGGCATCGGAAACAGAAAAAGCTTATGCAGCAGTTTATGATTATGACTATTATAAAAGTCATAATGCAGATCTGCAAAAAGCATTTGGAAACGAGCGTCAAAGCTATGTGGATCATTTTGTGAGATGTGGTATGAAGGAAGGCCGTCAAGGAAACGAAGAGTTTAACCTTGAGGTGTATAAGTACAATTGGGCAGACCTGAGAGCAGCATACAAGGATGATAATGTGGCGTATTATAAGCATTACATCAAGTACGGTAAAGCAGAAGGTCGAAATGCAAAGACAAAAGAGCAGCAGAAGGCATCAACCGTTTATGAAGGAACGGATTATGCAGCAGTCTATAATTATGAGTATTATAGAAAAAACAATGCAGACCTTCAGAAGATTTTTGGAGAAGACAGCGCAAAGTATCTGAAGCATTTTGTTCAGTATGGTATGAAGGAAGGCCGTCAGGGAAGCGAAGAGTTTAACCTTGAGATGTATAAGTATAATGGCGCGGACCTGTGTGCAGCATATAAGGATAATAATGCAGCGTACTACAAGCATTATATCAAGTACGGAAAAGCAGAAGGTCGAAATGCAAAGACAAAAGAGCAGCAGAAGGCATCAACAATTTATGAAGGAACGGACTATGCAGCAGTCTATAATTATGAATATTATAGAAAAAACAATGCAGATCTTCAGAAGATTTTTGGAGAAGACAGTGCGAAGTATCTGAAGCATTTTGTTCAGTATGGTATGAAGGAAGGCCGTCAGGGAAGCGAAGAGTTTAACCTTGAGGTGTATAAGTACAATAGCGCAGACCTGTGTGCAGCGTATAAGGATAATAATGCAGCGTACTACAAGCATTATATCAATTACGGAAAAGCAGAAGGCCGAAATGCAAAGACAAAAGAGCAGCAGAAGGCATCAACCGTTTATGAAGGAACGGACTATGCAGCAGTCTATAATTATGAGTATTATAGAAAAAACAATGTAGACCTTCAGAAGATTTTTGGTGAAGACAGCGCAAAGTATTTGAAGCATTTTGTTCAGTATGGTATGAATGAAGGCCGTCAGGGAAATGACGAATTTATTTTATACATATATAAGAGTAATTATAGTGATCTGGAAGCAGCATTTAAATCAAATAATGCAGCGTACTATAAGCATTATATCAAGTACGGAAAAGCTGAAGGTCGAAATGCCAAGACATTGATTGCTCCGGTGGAGGGCGATTATATTATTACAGTTGATGCGAATGGTGGATATCTGAGTGGAGATACATCAAGGAAAATGGCAGTATGTAGCGGTAAAATTGACTATAGTCTGCAAACTCTTCTTAAGGATGTTCTTGTAGATAATATGGCTGAAAATAGTGATAAACATTTGATGTTTGATGGTTGGTATTATGATAAAGCATTGACAGAGCCAGTTGGAGTTTTAGCCTATAAGTATCCGAATAAGGATGTGACGATTTACGCAAAATGGGCTGATTGTTATACAATAACGTTTGATGCAAATGGTGGAAATTTAGGGCATTCAGCAGAAACTGTTAGGCAATATAAGAGCAAAAAGGGGGAATCTTTTTTTACATTAATATCGGCATGGAACGATGATCCTCATAAAATATTTGCGGGTTGGTATTTAGATAAAGAAAAAACACAACCGTTTGAATTAGATTATTACGGAAATTTTGTTCCACAAAGTGATATGACAATATATGCAGGATGGAAAGAGTGCGTGGCTGTTTCTTTTGATATGAATGGTGGATATTATTACAATGCGAATCTCGATAAGGAAACCGATTTATATGTATCAAAGACAGAAGCAGGTGCCACCCTTTCAGATATTCCATTTCCTAGAAATAATGATGTTGTTAAGGAATTTGAAGGATGGTATTGGGATAAGGAATGCAAAAAAGCAGTTGAAAATATGAATACTGTTAAGTTTGACAAAGATGTTACTGTTTATGCAAAATGGAAAGTTGTATACTTGAAATTGACAGCAGATGCTTGCGGCGGTTATTTCATTTGTGATGGAAATGAGATAAAAGAAAAACGAGAAATTGGAATTGAACAAGGATCTGGACCATGGCAGCTGCTTAGTTATAGACCAATGAATGCTGATAAGCATAAAGTTTTTGACGAGTGGTATCTGGATAAAGAGTATACACAAAGATGGGATATGAGCTATGAATTTACAAAAGATACTACTGTGTATGCAAAATGGAATGATGTATTTGTTGTAACATTTGATGCAAATGGTGGTTATTTCTACGACCCTAATGAAAAACCTATTTTGACAATGCAAATGTCGATTGAACCAAATAAAATGCCATATTGTACACAGACACCGCAGATTGAAGATTCACACAAAACTTTTGATGGTTGGTATCTGGATAAAGAATGTACAGTAAAGGCATCTGAATATTTGGTAAATAGTGATGTCACATTGTATGCGAAGTGGTTGGATTGCTATAATATTACATTTGATGCAAATGGTGGAGCATTTTCACTTAGAGAGCCAATTGCACGAAAAAAATTTGTAAAAGTAATTTCTGGAAATGAAATTGGAAATGTTGAAGAACCATTTGATTGTGATCAAATCAATAGAGAATATGTGTTTGATGGATGGACATTAGACGCGGCCGGTACAACGCCTGTTGAAAATGTTGCGCAGTATATACCAACAAAAGATATGGTCTTTTATGCGAAGTGGTATAAATTGATAAAAGTAACATTTGACGCAAATGGCGGATGCTTTTACAATAATGAACGAACGACTGAAATAACCAGTTTGTTTTCAAAAAATCAATCAATCTCAGCGAGTGGCCAGACTCCAGATGCATTATCAGAAAATCAGGCATTCGCAGGTTGGTATTTTGATAAGGAATGCACAAAGCCAGTGGATGATGTATTTGTTCCTACATCGGATATGCGCATATATGCAAAATGGGATGAGAGTGTTACTTTAACGATAAATGCAAATGGTGGAAGCTTTGCTGACTGGGTAAGTGGATATACAAGTATAGATAATCAGAATCTGGCAAAAAAAGTTGCAAAAGGAATTGCAATCAAAAAAGTTCCAATTCCGTATAAACCACAAGATACAGATTTACAGTTGTGGGGTTGGTATTTGAATCCAGAGTGCACAGAAAAGATTGAAGATATTACTTCTTATGCACCGACTCAGAATGTTACAATTTATGCAAAATGGGCACCGCCGCCAGTTATTACATTTGACGCGAATGGTGGTTATCTTGTATGGGAAGATGGTCCAGCAACACTTTCTTATCCAGCAACACTAAATGAGCCAGTTAGTGACGCATATAAAATGATATTGGGTGGAGCAGCAAAAAAAGGTGCTGTATTTGCAGGATGGTATTTTGATAAAGAGTGTACGCAAAAGGCAGAGAATATTCCTGCTTATATAGTTACTGGAGATGTAACTTTTTATGCAAAATGGGAAGTTAATGAAGAAACACAAGCACAGATATCAGAAGAAAATGTAGCAGCTAATTTTGCAGAAATACTTGATTCAGAGGCAAAAGTTGAAGTAACAACTGAATTAGAAACTGAAGCAACAACTGAAACGATAACCGAAGTTGAAGATGAAAGTGAAGAAGCTGTAACAGAGTCAGAAACTGAAGTCATTCAGGAATTGGAAGATGAGTCAGAAAACAGTGCTTTAGAAACTGCAGAAATACTTCAGCCTGAAATGCCAGAAGCAGAGACAGAAGTAACAATACAAGAATCAACAGCAGAAGAACCAACAACAGAAGAACCAACAATACAAGAATCAGTACCAGTTGAAAACTCAAACTAAAACAAGTAGAATATGAGCAGAAGAGGGGTGTTCCAACGCCCCTTTTCTGCTCATATGTCATTTTACGGGGAGAACAATATATATGCAGGATCTATTTTTTAATAATGCATCATCAGTTCAATCAGAACGTATTTTATATACACCATCTGCTTTTGCAAGGGGATCATTACTTCATCTGCAGGAAGTTGGATCACTGAAGGCAGTACATCCACACACATCAATGAGAACAGATCTGGTGTCTTATTTGTGCTTTCTTGTGTTGGAGGGAGAGGGGAATGTAACATACGAAGGACGTCAGTATAAATTAAAGCAGGGGGATTGTGTGTTTATTGATTGCCGCAAATCATATAGCCATAGTACATCTAATCATTTATGGTCGCTTGCCTGGTGCCATTTTTACGCATCATTTCTTCCAGCTGTTTATGAAAAATATAAGGAACGTGGAGGTCTTCCTGTTTTTCATCCTGAGAAGCCAGATGCTTTTCAGAAAATTTTTGTACAGCTTTATAAGTTAGCGGCATCGTCTGATTATATACGTGATATGCGTATTAATGAAAGCCTAAGTGCACTTTTAACTCTTCTTATGCAGGAGTCGTGGAATCCTGATCATGTTGCTGTTTCTAAAAAACGTATGGAGCTGGCTGCAGTAAAGGCTTATATGGATGAACATTATATGCAGAAGCTTACACTTGATGATCTGGAAGCACAATTTTTCATAAATAAATATTATTTGCTTAAGATATTTAAGGAAACATATGGAATGACGATCAGCAGTTATCTTATTTCAAAACGTATTACAAGGGCAAAACAGCTGCTTCGTTTTACACAAATGACGATAGACGAAGTTGGGTGTGCAGTGGGAATGGACGGTGCAGGGTACTTTAGCCGGATGTTTAAAAAGGCAGAAGGGATAAGTCCAAAAGAATATCGCAAGCAGTGGCAGCAGCGCTGACAAAGAGTTAATTGATGCCTAAAAAACCAATATAATGCAAAAATAGTGCAAGATATGTCCTGTTCATTTTTATATAAATGGGTAAAATAAAGAAGAAAGCAGAAATAATAGAAAGCAATATAAGTAAAAAGAACAGATTAAAGATAGTAGAAAGTTGAGGATGAATCTATGGCTAAGGTTGCATTGATTACAGGAATTACAGGACAGGATGGTTCTTATCTGGCAGAGTTTTTGCTGGAGAAGGGATATGAGGTTCATGGAATTACACGCCGTGCGTCTATTTCAAATACAGCACGTATTGATCATTTGATGGGAAAGATTACACTTCATGACGGAGATCTGTCTGATTCTTCATCATTAATTCGTATTATAAGTCTGGTTAATCCAGATGAAATTTACAATTTGGCAGCACAGTCACATGTACAGGTATCCTTTGATGTACCTGAGTACTCTGGCGATGTAGACGCACTTGGCGTTCTGCGTATTTTAGAGGCATGCCGTATACTTGGTCTGACAAAGAAGACAAAGGTATATCAGGCATCCACATCTGAGCTTTATGGAAAGGTTGAGGAAGTTCCACAGAAGGAGACAACACCATTTCATCCATATTCTCCATATGCAGTTGCAAAGCAGTATGGCTTTTGGATTGTAAAGGAATACCGTGAAGCATATGGCATGTTTGCTGTAAATGGCATTTTGTTTAACCATGAGTCTGAGAGACGTGGTGAAAACTTTGTTACAAGAAAGATTACGTTGGCAGCAGGCCGTATCGCAGAGGGACTGCAGGATCATTTAGAGCTTGGAAATATGGATTCTTTACGTGACTGGGGTTATGCAAAGGATTATGTAGAGTGCATGTGGATGATTATGCAGCATGAGACACCAGAAGATTTTGTTATTGCAACAGGTGAGCAGCATACAGTACGTGATTTTACAGAAAAGGCATTTGCAGCAAATGGCATCACTATCCGTTGGGAGGGAACTGGTCTTGATGAAAAGGGCTATGATGCACAGACTGGAAAGATGCTTGTATGTGTAAATCCGGCATGGTTCCGTCCGACTGATGTTGACAATCTGTGGGGTGATCCGACAAAGGCAAAGACTGTTCTTGGCTGGAATCCGCAGAAGACAACATATGCACAGTTAGTTGAGATCATGGCAAAGCATGACAGACAGCTTGCAAAGCAAGAGAAAGCAATGAAGGAGGCTGCTCTGTAATTTAGAAAGAGCAAGAAAAAGGTGACGATTATGATGGAGAAGAATGCAAAAATATATGTAGCAGGTCATCGTGGAATGGTAGGTTCTGCGATTGTAAGAGAATTACAGCGTCAGGGATATACGAATATTGTGACTCGTACACATGCTGAGTTAGATTTATGCCGTCAGGATGCAGTTGAGGCATTTTTTGCAGAAGAAAAGCCAGAATACGTATTTTTAGCAGCAGCAAAGGTTGGCGGTATTGTGGCAAATCAGAATGCATTGGCTGATTTTATGTATGATAACATGATTCTTGAGATGAATGTGATTCACTCTGCATGGAAGAATGGCTGCAAGAAGCTTGAATTTTTAGGTTCTTCTTGTATTTATCCGCGTATGGCGCCGCAGCCTATGAAGGAAAGCTGCCTGCTTACATCTGAACTTGAAAAGACAAATGAGGCATATGCGCTTGCTAAAATTTCTGGCTTAAAGTATTGTGAATTTTTAAATCGTCAGTATAACACTGATTATATCAGCGTTATGCCGACAAATCTGTATGGTCCTAATGATAATTATCATCCTACTCACAGCCATGTGCTGCCGGCACTTATTCGCCGTTTCCATGAGGCAAAGGTAAATGGCCTTGAGGAAGTTACCTGTTGGGGAGATGGTTCACCGCTTCGTGAATTTTTGTATGTAGATGATCTGGCAAACTTATGTGTATTCTTAATGAATAACTATAGCGGAGATGAGACTGTCAATGCTGGAACAGGAAAAGAGCTGACAATTAAAGAGCTGACAGAGCTGGTGGCAAAGGTAATCGGCTATACTGGAAAGATTAATTGGGATACAACAAAGCCAAATGGCACTCCTAGAAAACTGCTTGATGTATCGAAGGCTAAAAACCTTGGCTGGACATATAAGACGGAGCTTGAGGAGGGAATTCGTTTATCATATGAGGACTTTTTACACAATCCAATGAGGGCTGAACGATGATGAATATTGTATTGTTATCTGGTGGTTCAGGACAGCGTTTGTGGCCGCTTTCAAATGAAATCAGATCGAAGCAGTTCATTAAGATTTTCCACGGAGAAGATGGAACACTTGAATCTATGGTGCAGAGAGTGTATCGTCAGATTAGAAGTATTGATCCTGATGCTAATGTGACAATTGCAACTTCAAAGTCTCAAGTATCGGCGATTCATAATCAGCTGGGAGATGAAGTAGGGATCAGTGTGGAACCTTGCAGAAGAGACACGTTTCCAGCTATTGCACTGGCAGCAGCTTATTTGAATGATAAAAAGCATTTGCCGTTAGATGAAGCTATTGTGATTTGTCCAGTGGATCCTTATGTAGATAATGATTATTTTGAAGCGTTAGAAGCATTGGAAAAAAGAGCGCAGGAAAGTTCTGCAAATCTTGTCCTTATGGGAATTGAGCCTACGTATCCGAGTGCAAAGTATGGTTATATTATTCCAAAGTCAAGAGAAAATATAAGTCCTGTTTCTATGTTTAAAGAAAAGCCGACAGAAGAGGTTGCTAAAACTTATATTACACAGGGAGCTCTTTGGAATGGCGGTGTGTTTGCACTTCGTCTTGGCTATGTATTGGAAAGAGCACACCAACTGATTGATTTTACTGATTATCAGGATTTGTTTGATAAATATGAGACATTAGAGAAAATCAGCTTCGATTATGCGGTTGTTGAGCATGAGGAAAAAATCGAAGTAATGCGTTTTTCAGGAATGTGGAAGGATTTGGGAACATGGAATACTCTTACAGAGGCGATGGACAGCCATAATGTTGGCCAGGCACTTTTTAGTGAGACATGTCAGAATGTGCATGTCGTAAATGAACTTAATCTTCCAGTGCTTTGTATGGGATTAAAGGATGTTGTTGTATCAGCTAGTCCAGATGGCATTCTTGTATCAGATAAAAAGCAGTCGAGTTATATTAAGCCATTCGTCAATACGCTGGATCATCGAGTTATGTTTGCCGAGAAATCATGGGGAAGCTTTCGCGTTTTGGACGTTGAGAAAGAGAGCCTTACGATCAAGGTGACTTTAAATCCTGGTCATAAAATGAATTATCACAGTCATGAGTTTCGCGATGAAGTATGGACTATTATTTCTGGAACAGGCTGCGTAATTTTGAATGAGAAAGAACGTAATGTAAAGCCAGGTGATGTTATTGAGATGAAGGCAGGATGCCGTCATACTATTATTGCGGAGACAGAGCTTAAAGTTATAGAAGTTCAAATGGGAAGCGATATCAATGTTTCAGATAAGATCAAATATGAATCATACGTGTTTTGATAGACGTTTTCTAAAAAATGATTTATAATAAGGGAAAAAGAGGTGAAAGGAAAAGATAGAATGTCACATAAAACATTATTTCTTCAGCAGTCTTACAAAGATTGTACCAGACAATATATGAAGTTACTTGATACACAGCGTATTCCACTTTGGGATTACGTGATTTTGACTGCGTCAAATGAATCACAGGCGCAGTCGTATCGTATGCAGATTCAGTACCGTCTTGATCATGGAATGCTGCCCAAGTCTATTCATTATGCAGTTCTTCCAGATCCAGATGGGAAAAGAGTGGGAAGCGGCGGCGCTACATTAAATGTGCTGCGTTACATACATCAGGATGCAGGAAGTTTTGATGATAAGCGTATTCTCGTGATTCATTCTGGCGGAGACAGTAAGCGTGTGCCTCAGTATTCTGCATGTGGCAAGCTGTTCTCGCCTGTTCCGCGCCTGCTTCCAAATGGCAGAAGATCTACACTTTTTGATGAGTTTATGATTTCCATGTGCGGAGTTGCAGCGCGTATTCGTGCTGGTATGCTTGTATGTTCAGGTGATGTTCTTTTGTTGTTTAATCCACTTCAGATTGATTTTTACGGAAGCGGAGCAGCGGCATTGTCAATTAAGGAGCCTGCTGAGGTTGGAAAAAATCATGGTGTATACCGTGTTGATGAGCAGGGAAATGTAGGTGGATTTTTACATAAGAAAACAGTAGATCAGCTTCATGAGCTGAAAGCCGCAGATGAAAATGGAAATGTTGATATTGATACAGGTGCTGTTATCATGGATACAGATCTGTTAAAGGCATTATATAAGTTGGTAGATACGCCAGAGCAGTTTGATGCTTATGTAAATGAAAATACAAGGTTGTCTTTTTATGCAGACTTTTTATATCCGCTGGCATCCCAGTCCTCGCTGGAGCAGTATTATAAGGAAACACCGGAAGGTGATTTTACACCAGAGCTTCATGAGTGCCGCACGAAACTTTGGGAGGTGCTTCATCCATTTCATATGAAGCTGATTCGCATGTCACCGGCTGCATTTATCCATTTCGGAACAACAAAAGAGCTGCGTCATTTAATGACAGAGGGAATGGAGCAGTTTGTATATCTTGGTTGGAGCAGTTTTGTGAATACTAATAGTACAAGCATCCGCAGTGGCTATGCATCTGGAAACAGTTATATCAGCAAACATGCAAAGATTGGAAAGGGCACTTATGTAGAGGACAGTTATGTTCACCATGGAACAGTGATTGGAGAAAATTGTGTGATTTCAGGTGTTACGCTTGATGGTCAGAATATTCCAGATGGAAGCGTGATTCATGGTTTAAAGCTTGGTGAGGAGCAGTTTGTTGCTCGTATGTATGGGGTAAATGATAATCCGAAGGAATGCAGCTTGTTTGGAAAGAAGCTTTCAGAGCCGCTTTGGACAGCAAAAATTTATCCAATTTGTCACACCATGCGTGAGGCTGTAGATGCTACGCTGCAGGCATACGCACAGGGATTTCCGGTGAAAGATACAAACAGCTCTTTGAAGGACAGCTTTAATAAGGCTGACGTGACTGCAATTCTTCCATGGCAGGATAAATTAGATGATAAGGTCAGAGTAGAATCTTTACTCGAGGCAATTGACAGCAAGACAGATTTAAAAGAGGCGTTAAAGATGTGCGGAGGAGATATTTCTCCTCGTGTGGAACGTTTACTGTTAGAAGAAGCAGAGCGGCTTGATTGCTGCGAGCTAGAACAGTTTAGCCGGAAGATTCGCATTTACTATATGTTGTCATTTGTAGATGAAAAATATATGGACAATTGTTTTGACACTATTGGAAAAGCAGTTTTGGATACAGCTGTTGCAGGACTTGAATGCAGCAGGGAAACGAAGCTTTCTAAGGAAGAGTCAATTGTTCGTCTGCCAGTTCGTGTAAACTGGGGTGGTGGTTGGAGTGATACTCCGCCATATTGCATGGAGCATGGCGGAACTGTTTTGAATGCAGCAGTATTATTAGATGGAAATTATCCGATTGAGGCAATTGCACGTCGCATTGAAGGAAACAAGATAGTTTTGGCTAGTGCAGACAGTGGAGCAGAGCAGGAATTTACTGATATTAAGCAGCTGCAGGATTCAAGTAATCCATATGATCCATTTGCACTTCATAAGGCAGCATTAATTGCATGTGGTTTGATTCCGTATAGTGAAAATCGTTCAATTGAAGAGATTACAAATCAGTTGGGCAGTGGATTATATCTGTCTACACGCGTAATCAATATTCCTCGTGGCTCTGGTCTTGGAACGTCTTCTATCCTTGCCGGTGCATGTGTGAAGGCATTATATGAAATTACAGGACGCAAGTTAGAAGAGGATGAGCTATATAACCGTGTGCTTTGTATGGAGCAGATCATGTCAACAGGAGGAGGCTGGCAGGATCAGGTAGGCGGTCTTGCACCAGGAATCAAGATGGTGACTTCTCATGCTGCAGTCAGACAAAAGATTACCTGTACACCATGCGTGATTAATGAGAAAACGATGAAAGAACTTGATGAGCGTTTCTGCCTTATATATTCAGGACAGCGCCGTCTTGCCAGAAATCTGCTGCGTGATGTAGTTGGCAGATATGTTGGAGGCAATGCAGAAGCAGCCTCTGTGCTGTATGAGATCCAGCGAAGTGCCGTTTTAATGCGCTTTGAGCTTGAAAAGGGAGACGTGGATGCGTTTGCAAGACTTTTAAATGAACACTGGGAATTAAGCAAGCGCCTTGACAGTGGATGTACAAATGTTTGCATTGATATGATTTTTAAGGCAGTAGAAGATCTTATTGATGCAAAGATGATCTGTGGCGCAGGAGGCGGTGGTTTCCTTCAGGTTGTGTTGAAAAAGGGTATTACGGCCAAACAGCTGCAGGAGCGTTTACATGATGTGTTCCAGGACAGCGGTGTGTCTGTATGGCAGTGTCAGTTTGTATAAATATTTAGTAAATGAAAGGTCTGCATGCAGTATGCATGCAGACTGTTTTGTAGGAGGAGAAGATTATGTTAAAAGGAATTTCACCGTTAATTAGTCCAGAGTTGTTAAAGGTTTTGTGCGAGATGGGGCATGGAGATGAGATTGTTCTTGCAGATGCAAATTTTCCATCTGAGACAACAGGAAACCGTGTCATTCGCGCAGACGGAATAGGAGCAGCAGATTTGCTTAAAGCAATTTTGCCGCTTTTTCCGCTTGATACGTATGAAAAAGATCGTTTCATTTTGATGGAAGTGGTTCCGGGAGATCCAGTAGTTCCGGCAATTTGGGATGAATATAAAAAAATTTTAAATGAGCAGGAACCAGGCACGCCAGTTGAATTTATGGAACGCTTTTCGTACTATGAGAGAGCGAAGAACGCATACTGTGTTGTTGCAACAGGTGAAACAGCTCAATATGCCAATATTATCTTAAAAAAAGGCGTCGTGTATACCGACCAAACAAAAAAGTCTTGCTGAAATCCTAAAAACAATGTATACTGTTTTCGTTGAGGAGGTATGTTTTATGGAGACAATCAAGAATGTATTAGTTGGACAGTCAGGTGGACCGACGGCAGTAATTAATGCAAGCCTTGCAGGTGTTTATGAGACAGCAAGGGCGATGGGCGCAGAGCATGTATATGGTATGCGCTATGGAATACAGGGACTGCTCCAGGAGCAGATCGTTGATTTAAATGAGTGTCTTAGCGATAAGATGGATATTGAGCTGTTAAAGCGTACACCGGCAAGCTATTTGGGCAGCTGTCGTTTTCGTTTGCCAAATCCGGATGTGGATGAGGAACCATATAAACAGCTGTTTCACTTATTTGAAAAATACGAGATTGGCGCTGTATTCTATATCGGCGGCAATGACTCGATGGATACGATTGCGAGACTGGCAGCGTATGGTGCTAAGGTAAAAAGCAGCATTCGCTTTATCGGTGTTCCAAAGACAATCGATAATGATTTAATGTTTACTGATCACACACCGGGCTATGGAAGTGCAGCAAAGTATATTGCGGCAACGATCAAAGGAATTATCTGCGATTCAAGTGTCTATAACCTGAATAGTGTAACAGTAGTTGAGATTATGGGCCGTCATACAGGATGGCTGGCAGGTGCAGCGAGTCTGGCAGCAGGTGCAGACTGCAATGGACCAGATATGATTCTTCTGCCAGAGCGCGCGTTTGATGAGGAAACATTTCTTGCAAAGGTTTCGCAGCTTGAAAAAGAGCGTCATACGCTTGTGATTGCAGTGAGCGAGGGTGTGAAAAACAAAGATGGTGAGTTCTTGTGCGATCTTGTATCAGGACCTGGTGCAGTGGATGCATTTGGTCACAAGGCTGCGCTTTCAGGTACGGCTCGTTACCTTGCAGATTTGATTAAGGCTCATCTTGGATGTAAGACAAGAGCAGTTGAGCTGTCAGTTTTGCAGCGCTGTGCTTCTCCGCTTGCAAGCCGTACTGATGTGACAGAGGCATATCAGGTAGGCGGTGCTGCTGTGGAAGCTGCTTTTCGCGGTGAAACTGGAAAGATGTGCACGATTTATCGTGTATCAGATATTCCGTACCGTACAGAGACGGGCCTGACTGATGTAAGTCGTGTGGCAAACAAGGAAAAATGTGTGCCGGATGAGTGGATTGGCGAGGACGGCATGCATGTAACACCAGAGTTTGCACGTTATGCAAGACCGTTAATACAGGCAGAGCTGCATCCATTCTATGTAGATGGCGTGCCGCGTCACCTGCATCTGTAAAAATTTCAGAGCAGTCTGCACGGTTAAGTGATGTAAAGGAGAAAGCATATGGGAGATACTGTAGTTCGCAAGCATATCATTTTTTACGGCAGAGTGCAGGATGTAGGTTTTCGTTATTTCTCAGTTTATAAGGCAAGGCTTCTTGGCCTTGCCGGCTGGGTAAAAAATTTAGATGATGGAAGCGTAGAGATGGAGGTGCAGGGAAAAGAAGCTGAAATTGATACGCTGATCCAATTTTTAGATGGGCACCGCTGGATTCGCATTGATGCTATGGATGTAGAAAATATTGCGGTGATACCGGATCACGATTTTGTTGAGAGATAAGCGTGCACGCAAGGAACCATTCAGACGTATCTGCTGCCGTTTTTAATGGGAGGTTTTATGTGGTATGTCATTCAGACGAGCACTGGAAGGGAAGAAAAGATAAAGCAGGAGTGTGAGCAGCGCATAAGTAAGGATGTGCTTTCACATTGTGTTCTTCCGTTGTATGAGGAGAAGATAAAGTATAAGGGACAGTGGCATATTCAGAAGAAAAAGCTGTTTCCGGGATATCTGTTTCTTATATCAGAAAATTTGGATGAGCTGCATGAGCAGTTAAAAAGAGTAGAAGCTATGACAAAGCTTTTGGGGGCTGGAGATGATATCATTGCGCTGACGCAAAATGAAATTGATTTTTTACTTCGTTTTGCGGGTGATGAGGAACTTGTAAAGATGTCACAGGGAATGATTATCGGTGATAAGGTTGTCATTTTGTCTGGTCCGCTTAAGGGTATGGAGTCCACTATCCAAAGGATTGATCGCCACAAACGAAAGGCATGGCTGAATCTGGAAATGTTTGGACGACAGCAGTTAGTTGAGGTTGGTGTGGAAATTGTAAAAAAAGTTGCATGTGAAACGTAAGCGTTAGAGGAGAGAGACATCATGTGTGGAATTGTTGGTTATACTGGACATCTTCAGGCCGCTCCTATTCTTTTGGACGGTCTGTCAAAACTGGAGTATCGAGGCTACGATTCAGCAGGACTTGCTGTTCGCAACGGAGAAAAGAAAACTGAGATTGTTAAGGCGAAGGGACGATTAAAATCCCTTGCAGAAAAGACGGATAACGGTAATGCGCTTGTTGGTACATGCGGCATTGGTCATACCAGATGGGCAACGCACGGTGAACCGAGTGAGACTAATGCACATCCGCATATGTCAGATGATGGCAATGTGATTGGTGTTCACAATGGTATTATTGAAAATTATCAGGAGTTAAAGGAAAAGCTTGTTCGCAAGGGTTACAGCTTTTATTCATCTACTGATACTGAGGTTGCAGTTAAGCTTATTGATTATTATTATAAGAAGTACGAGCACACACCGGTAGACGCGATCAATCACGCACTTGTGCGTATTCGCGGTTCATATGCACTTGCTATGATGTTTGAAGATTATCCGGGCGAGATTTATGTGGCAAGAAAAGACAGCCCGATGATTCTTGGTGTGACAGATGGCGACTGCTTTGTGGCATCTGATGTTCCGGCAATTCTTAAATACACACGTACTGTCTATTATATTGGCAATCTGGAAATGGCACGTATGGCAGATGGTGCGATCACCTTTTACAATTTGGATGGTGATGAGATTGAGAAGCAGCCTACACAGATCGAGTGGGATGCAGAGGCAGCTGAGAAAGCTGGCTTTGAACACTTTATGATTAAGGAGATTCATGAGCAGCCAAAGGCAGTTCATGACACCATCAATTCAGTTGTAAAGGATGGCGCTATTGATTTGTCTGATGTTGGACTGACAGAGGAGCAGATTAAAAATATCAGCCAGATTTATATTGTTGCATGTGGCTCTGCTTATCATGTTGGAGTAGCATGTCAGTATGTCTTTGAAGATCTGGCAGAGATTCCAGTTCGTGTGGAGCTTGCATCTGAGTTTCGTTACCGCAAAATGGTGCTTGATCCAAATGGCCTTGTAATAATTGTCAGTCAGTCAGGAGAGACGGCAGATAGTCTTGCTGCGCTTCGTCTGGCAAAGAAAAAGGGCGTGAAGACGCTTGGTATTGTCAACGTGGTGGGAAGCTCTATTGCTAGAGAGGCAGACAATGTTTTCTATACGCTTGCAGGACCAGAGATTGCAGTAGCAACGACAAAGGCATACAGCACACAGCTTATTGCAGGATATTGTCTGGCTGTTCAGTTTGCAAAGGTCAGAGGAAGCATTGATGATACACAGTATGCGCACTTAATTGATGAGATGCAGCAGCTTCCAGATAAGATCGCAAAGATCTTAGAGGATAAGGAACGCATTCAGTGGTTTGCGGCAAAACAGGCAAATGCAAGTGATATTTTCTTTATCGGCAGAGGAATTGATTATGCAATCAGCCTTGAGGGCAGTCTTAAGATGAAGGAGATAAGCTACATCCACTCTGAGGCCTATGCGGCAGGTGAATTAAAGCATGGAACTATAAGTCTTATTGAGGATGGAACTCTTGTAATTGGTGTTTTAACTCAGTCGGAGCTTTATGAGAAAACAGTTTCCAATATGGTAGAGTGCAAGAGCCGCGGTGCCTATTTGATGGGACTGACAACATATGGAAATTATAACATTGAAGATACTGTATCCTTTACTGTATATATTCCAAAGACGGACGAACACTTTGCAACGAGTCTTGCAGTTATTCCACTGCAGCTTATGGGCTACTATGTCAGTGTAGCAAAGGGACTTGATGTAGATAAGCCGAGAAACTTAGCAAAGAGTGTTACGGTTGAGTAAACAAGAAGTGATAAAAAAATAAATAAGAATACATAAGAAAAATGGCGGCACGAAAAAGTGGATTTCGTGCCGCCATTTTTCAATAATAGTGTTTGGAAAGGAGAGTTTTGTGAGCAGACAGAAAAAGGAATTTGAAGAATACGAAATAAATGAATCTTATAAAACAGAAGAAAGAGATAATCCCTATGGCTTTAAGAGAAAGTCGAAGGAGGAGCGGCCTGTACTAGCAATTTGCTATGATTTTGATAAGACATTATCGCCGGATGATATGCAGGCACAGGGCTATATTCAGTCTGTAAATTATCATGTGGACCGTTTCTGGGCAGAGTCAAACGAAATGGCAAGAGCAAACGGCATGGATTCAAATCTTGCTTATATGTATAAGATGGTTCGCGAGGCGAAAGGTCATTTTGATTTGAGCCGCAAGGCACTTGAGGAGTATGGTTCGAAGGTGGAATTGTTTCCGGGTGTAGATGAGTGGTTTGAGCGCGTGCGCCAGTATGGTGATAAAAATGGAGTGATTATAGAGCATTATATTATTTCATCAGGTTTAAAGGAGATGATAGAGGGAACTAAGATTGCAAAGCGTGGCTCCTTTGAGGAAATTTATGCGAGTGCCTTTTATTATGATGAAAATGGCGTGGCAATTTGGCCGGCACAGGCAGTAAATTATACGAGCAAGACACAGTTTTTATTTCGCATAGAAAAAGGAATACTTGATGTAAATGATACTGCAGTAAATGACTATTTTCCGGCAGACAAGATGCGTGTGCCATTTAGGAATATTGTCTATATTGGTGACAGCGATACAGATATTCCGAGCATGAAGCTTGTAAACACATATGGCGGTCATGCGATTGGCGTGTACAATCCTGTCACGGGCAATAAAGAAAAAGTCTATCGCATGATGCGCGATAACAGAATACGTTATTTTGCCCCGGCAGATTATAGAAAAGGTCAGCAGCTTGAGCAGCTGATTCAGACGATTATTGACAAGACTGCAGCCTATGAGAAGTTAGAGGCACTTCATATAGATGGGCTAAAGGAGATGAAAGACAAAAATAAGTCAAAATAGTACATAAAATAAATAAAAATGGGGAAAATAACGATAAAACTGCTGACAAAGCAGAAACTAGTGGCTAAAATATATATAAATGCTAAGGAAAGAACGTGCGAAAATTATGCAAAATACCATTTAAACGGTAACTGCGGAATACAAACGTAAACATTTTTTGGCGAAAAGAAAAGGAGACGTTATGTTCAAATTTTTTAAGGGAAAAGAAAAGGGAAATGTGCTTTATGCACCTTGCAAAGGAAAAGTAGTTCCTTTGACAGAGGTTCCAGATCCAACTTTTTCTGAAAAGTTATTGGGAGACGGCTTTGCAGTGATCCCAACCGAGGGAAAAGTGTATGCACCGGCAGATGCTGAAGTGACCATGGTATTTGATACACTTCATGCAATTACGCTGACTAGCAGCCAGGGAGCTGAAATCTTAATTCATATCGGATTGGATACTGTTACACTTAAGGGCACACCGTTTACCGCGCATGTTGCAGCTGGTGACAAGGTGAAGAAGGGTGATCTTTTGATGGACGTAGATCTGGATAAGATTAAGGAAGCTGGATTAAATACAATTACGCCAGTTTTAATCTGCAATACAGATGATTATGAAAAGATCAGTCTTCAAAAGGAAGGCGATGTCTTACTAGATGAGGCAGTTTTAAAAATCTCATGAAACTGATTGGAGTGATTCAATTAAGTATAATTTAAAGGAGGAGAAATATATGAAATTTCTTCAAAAACTAGGTAAAGCATTAATGCTTCCAGTAGCAGTGCTGCCAATCTGTGGTATTCTCATGGGCATCGGTTATTATTTATGTCCGGCGACGATGCAGGGAGGAGAAGTCGAGGGTATAAAAAACTTGATCGGATTCTTCTTGGTAAAGGCAGGATCAGCTCTTATTGAAAACATGGCAATTCTTTTCGCAATCGGTGTTGGTGTCGGTATGTCAGAAAAGAACGACGGAACCGGCGGAATCGCCGCTCTGGCATCTTGGCTTATGATCACAACACTTCTTTCTACTGGTGTTGTTACCACATTGATTCCGTCAATTGCAGACAATGCAACTAAGACACTTGCATTCAATAAGATTGCAAACCCATTTATCGGAATCCTTTCTGGTGTTATCGGATCTTCTTGCTACAATAAGTTCAAGAACACTAAGCTTCCGAACTGGCTGGCATTCTTCAGCGGCAAGCGCTGTGTTGCTATTATTGCTGGTTTAGTTTCTATCGTTGTATCTGCTGTTTTATTATTTGTATGGCCATTGCTGTTCGGTGCACTTGTTGCACTTGGCGATGCAGTTGCAGGTATGGGCGTTGTAGGTGCTGGTATCTACGCATTCTTAAACCGTCTGTTAATTCCAACTGGATTACATCACGCATTAAACAACGTATTCTGGTTTGATACTATTGGTCTTGGTGATTTGCAGCACTTCTGGGCAGGTGAGACATCTGCAGATGTAACATGGAGCCTTGGAATGTATATGTCAGGTTTCTTCCCATGTATGATGTTCGGTATTCCTGGTGCAGCACTTGCAATGATTCAGTGTGCAAAGCCGGCAAAGAAGAAGATCGCAATCGGACTTGTTGCTTCTGCAGCAGTTTGTTCATTTGTCTGCGGCGTTACTGAGCCGTTCGAATTTGGATTTATGTTCCTTGCACCTGGTCTGTATGTAATTTATGCATTACTTTATGGTATCTTCACAATTATTACTGTTGCGCTTGGCTTCCGTGCAGGATTCAGTTTCTCAGCAGGTGCTACCGACCTTCTGTTCTCATCTACACTTCCGGCAGCGCAGAAGACAGTGCTGATCATTCCGCTTGGAATCGCAGCATTCGTTGTATTCTATTTTGTATTCCTCTTCGCAATCAAGAAGTTTGATTTAAAGACTCCAGGAAGAGAAGATGATGATGATCTTGAGGAAGAGAAGAAGGTTCAGTTAGCAAGTGATGATTACACAGAAATCGCAAAGAAGATTCTTGCAGGCTGCGGCGGTAAGGGAAATATCGTAAGCATCGATAACTGTGTAACAAGACTTAGACTTGAAGTAAGAGATATGACTGCAGTAAATGATAAGGCAATCAAGGCTGCAGGTGTTGCAGGAGTAATCAAACCTGGAAAGACTTCCGTACAGATAATTGTCGGAACAAAAGTTCAGTTTGTTGCTGATGCATTTTCAAAACTTTGCGAATAAGTTCTAAATAGTATTTAAAGCAGGGCATGACTCGATTAGGGTCGTGCCCTTTTTTAATGTGAAGGAAATTGACAAAACACCATGTGACCGAGTATACTTAGAACGAAAAAAGTATTAGATCATGAGGAAAGACTGATGAAAAAGATGACTATGAAAAAATATGTAGTTACTGTATGCCAAGAAGTCAAATATATGATTGTATGTGCAGCCTTGCTGCTATCTTTTTTTACAACGGTAAATGCAGCTGAAAAAGAGGCACCAGAAAAAATAATTCGCGTGGGCGCACTTGGGGATACATTTAATTATGTAACTGAAAAGGGGATGCGAAAGGGGTATAGTTATGAACTGCTAGAGACGCTGGCAGGCTATACTGGGTGGAAATTTGAGTATGTAGCCTGTAATTGGACAGATTGCTTTGAAAAACTCCAAAATGGTGAAATAGACATTTTGGGAGATATTGCCTATACAGAGGAACGCACAGATAGGATGCTGTTTTCAGACGAACCTATGGGGGTAGAGAAATATTATCTGTATGCAGATTTTTCAAGTGACGATATTTCTTATGCTGATTTTAAGACATTGAATGGAAAGCGTATTGGTGTCCTTATAGGCGCAAAGCCAGAAGTGATGCTGAAAGAATGGGAGTTAAAAAATGAACTTAAAACAATACATGTAAATATAGAAAGTAAAGAAGATGCACTGGCAAAACTGGAAAATGGAGAAATTGACTGTTTTGTTTCGTTGGATGGATCATTTTGGGCTGATAAAGATGTCTCGATTATTACACGAATTGGCAAATCAAATATTTATTTTGCAATTAATAAGGATCATCCAGAGATAAAAAAAGATCTTGAGCTTGCAATGCGTCAGTTAGAGGAGGATCGTCCATTTTATCTGTCAGATTTGTACAAGCAATATTTTTCATCGGATTATACACCTGTTCTTTCATCTGAGGAAAAATTATGGCTGAAAGAACATGGTGCAATTCGAATGGGATTTTTAGCCAATGATGTCGGAGCGAGCGTTATAGATCCGTCAAGTGGGACAGTTACTGGTGCAATCACTGATTATATTCAGCATGCAGTAGAATGTCTTGGAAAACAAGATCTGACATTTACGCTTATGGGATATGACAGCTATGAAGAAGAGATAGAAGCGCTAAAGAAAAATGAGATTGATATGATTTTTCATTTCAATCAGCATCCAAATGCGATGGAGAAATATCATTTCGCATGTACAAATACAACGTGGACATATAATTTGATAGCAGTCACGAATAAGCCTCATTTTAATGAAAATGATGAAAACTGTGTTGCAATTTCAAAAGATAATATGTCTTTCAGAGAACATATTGAATATTATTATCCGCATTGGAAAATTTTAGAATATGATACAGACAAAGAGATGGCAGAAGCTGTGAATTCTGGAGAGGCCGATTTCTTTATAACTGGTGTCACCCTTGCATCAAAATACAGCAGGGATCCAAGTTTTTACAGTGTGCCACTTTTATACTCGGAGAAAGCAGCCTTTGCAGTTAATAACGGAAATAAGAATTTATTGACAATACTAAATAAAACGCTTAATGCTATGCCAAACAATATGCTTACGAGCTCACTTGCCATGTATGAGAACAATTCAAGAAAAATAACATTGGGAGATTATATAAAACACAATCTGTTAAAAGTATCTATTGTAAGTGTCGTTACTGTTTTAAGTGTTATGACTGTGATTCTTGTGCTTTTAAGAAAGGCAAGAAAGGCCGAGGCTATTGCAATGAGGGCAGCAATACACACACAGGAGCTTAATGAAAAGCTGCAGGTGGCAGTAGAAAAGGCTGAAAGTGCAAATAATGCAAAATCGACGTTCCTTTTTAATATGTCGCATGATATCAGAACGCCAATGAATGCAATTATAGGATATGCAGATCTGGCATCTAGGCATATAGATGATACAGAAAGACTTAAAAAATATATGAAAAATATTCAGTCATGCGGCCAGAATTTGCTGTCTCTTCTTAATGATGTGCTGGATCTTGCCAGAATTGAAAATAATAAAACAGAAATGGAATATGTAATTTCAGATATCGGCGCAGATTTTGAAACATGGGTTATGATGTTTTTGAATCAGGCGGAAGAAAAGAAACAGACAATTACTAAGACAAAGCATTTGCTTTATCCGTATGTTTACATGGATGTTTCTCATGTATCGGAGATTTTTATTAATATCATAAGCAATGCAATTAAGTACACTAATAATGGAGGTGTGATAAACTGTGATATTTCGCAGGCGCCTGGCAAAAAGAATGGCTGGTGCGATGTTATTATTACTGTAAAAGATAATGGAATTGGTATGTCAGATCAGTTTTTAAATCATATTTATGAACCATTTGAGCGAGAGCGCAATTCAACGATAAGCCGTGTAGAAGGAAGCGGCATTGGAATGGGTATCGTGAAAAGGCTTGTTGAGCTGATGGATGGCAGTGTTGATGTGCAAAGTAAAATTGGCGACGGCTCTACATTTACTGTAATTATCCCATGCAAAATTGCATCAAAAGAGGAATCAGTTGCAAAGCGGGATAAAGGAACTCATGATAAAGCCAGCTTAGTTGGTGCGAGAATTTTGGTGGTAGAGGACAATGATATTAATGCAGAAATTGCAACGGAGCTTCTAGAAGAGGAAGGTTGCATTATAGAGAGGGCATGCAATGGTGTGGAGTGCATTGATATGCTTGAAAAGGCAGATAATTCATATTATGCGATGATTCTTATGGATATTCAGATGCCTGTCATGAACGGCTATGATGCTACTAGGAAAATTCGCAGAATGAAAAATCAAAATAAGGCACAAATTCCTATCATTGCAATGACAGCAAATGCCTTTACAGAGGATAGACAGATGGCGCTTGATGTAGGTATGAATGATCATGTCTCCAAGCCAATTGATATGAACATTCTTGTGCCGATCATGATGAGGTATTTATAATATAAGAAGGGTGTCATATGGACGAGAAGCTTAAACAAAAATTAATTGAAGCTGTTAAGGCAGGTGATGAAAATCAGGCAAGTGAGCTTTTGTGGCAGCTTGTAATTGATTGCCAGAACTGTCCGTTTAAGACTGTGTCAGGTCTTCCATTTTCCTATACTATTAAACGTGGACGAAATGGAGAACTGACAAAGGAGTTATGGATTGACAGACGGGAAAACAGTAAATCATTGGCGTGGAGCAGTATTAGACTGGCATTTTCAAATGCAATGAAAATAAAGAGTGCGGATCGCCCTAAAGCGCTTGGCGATATTCGCGGTGTTTCTTATATTTACCCTATGCTGTGGCGCTTTGGTGTGCTTGAGGTACCGCAAACAGCACAGCAGCGTATGAATACAGAACTGTAAAAAATAATGTACGATGGAGGCGGGAATATGGATCATTTTAAACTGGTGTCTGAGTATGTGCCGACTGGCGATCAGCCAAGGGCGATTGAGGAGCTTGTAAAAGGATTTAAAGAGGGAAATCAGTTCGAGACACTTCTCGGCGTAACCGGTTCGGGAAAGACATTTACTATGGCAAATGTCATTCAGGCATTAAATAAGCCAACATTGATTATTTCCCACAATAAAACGCTTGCCGGTCAGCTATATGGTGAGATGAAGGAATTTTTCCCAGAGAATGCAGTTGAATATTTTGTCTCATATTATGACTATTACCAGCCTGAGGCTTATGTGCCTTCATCTGATACGTATATTGAGAAGGACTCTGCGATCAATGAGGAGATTGATAAATTAAGGCTTTCTGCGACGGCAGCGCTTTCTGAGAGGCGTGATGTAATTGTAGTGGCATCTGTTTCATGTATATATGGTCTGGGAAGTCCTGTTGATTATAAGGATATGATTTTATCACTTCGTCCAGGAATGATAAAGGATCGCGATGAAGTAATCAAAAAGCTTGTTGAGATGCAGTACGAGCGAAACGATATGGATTTTCACCGAAGTACATTTCGTGTGCATGGTGATGTCGTAGAGATTTTTCCGGCAAATGAGGGTGAGACTGCAGTGCGCGTAGAGTTTTTCGGTGATGAAATTGATCAGATAAGTGAGTTTGATCCGTTGACAGCACAGGTAAGAAGCCGTCTAAAGCATATCGCAATTTTCCCGGCCTCTCACTACGTTGTTGACCCAAAGGAGATGCTTCGCGCAACAACTGATATTGAAGAAGAGCTAAAGGAACGTGTAGATTTCTTTAAGCGAAATGACCGTTTGCTGGAGGCACAGCGAATTTCAGAGCGCACTCATTATGATATTGAGATGATGAGAGAAACTGGCTTTTGCTCTGGAATAGAAAATTATTCGCGTCATCTGGCAGGACTGCCGGCCGGTTCACCGCCGTTTACGCTGATTGATTATTTTCCAGATGATTTCTTAATTATTGTGGATGAGTCTCATATTACACTTCCGCAGGTGCGCGGTATGTTTGCAGGAGACCGCTCACGAAAAACTACACTGGTAGATTACGGTTTTCGTCTGCCATCAGCACTTGACAATCGCCCCTTGAATTTTAGCGAATTTGAAGGCAAGATTGACCAGATGCTTTTTGTTTCGGCAACACCGGGCGATTATGAAGGTGAGCATGAGATGATGCGCGCAGAGCAGGTTATACGTCCGACAGGACTTTTAGATCCGCCGATTGAGGTGCGTCCAGTTGATGGTCAGATTGATGATCTGATTGCCGAGATTAGAAAAACGCTGCGGTCAAAAAATAAAGTGCTTGTCACGACTTTGACAAAAAGAATGGCAGAGGATCTGACGGAATATCTGCGCGATGCAGGCATTCGCGTGCGCTATCTGCATTCTGATATTGATACGCTTGAGCGTGCACAGATTATTCGCGATATGCGTCTTGATGTGTTTGACGTGTTGGTGGGCATCAATTTGCTTAGAGAGGGTCTTGATATTCCTGAGATTGCGCTTGTGGCTATATTAGATGCTGATAAGGAAGGATTTCTGCGTTCAGAGACGTCACTTATTCAGACAATAGGACGAGCAGCGCGAAACAGTGAAGGTCATGTTGTGATGTATGCCGATACGATAACAGACTCTATGCGAAATGCAATTGAGGAGACAAAAAGAAGACGCGAGATTCAAAATGAGTATAACATAGAGCACAACATTACACCGACTACTATAAAGAAGGCTGTCCGTGATCTGATTTCAATCTCAAAGGCAGCAGAGAAGGCTGATGAGAAGCTTGCAAAGGATCCAGAATCAATGAGCAGGCAGGAACTCGAAAAACTTATTGCAAAAGTGGCAAAACAGATGAACAAGGCAGCTGCGGAGCTAAACTTCGAAGCTGCAGCAGAACTTCGCGATCAGATGAGAAATCTGAAGAAATATTTAGATGATTAAAAGAAAGGCATATAATAATAAATATGGAAAATAAGAAATTTATCCGAATCCGCGGTGCAGCGGAGAATAATCTAAAGCACATTGATTTGGATATTCCAAGAGATGAACTTGTTGTGCTGACTGGATTGTCAGGTTCAGGAAAATCCTCACTTGCATTTGACACAATATATGCAGAGGGTCAGAGGCGATATATGGAGTCGCTTTCATCTTATGCAAGACAATTTTTAGGCCAGATGGAAAAGCCAAATGTTGAAAGTATTGAAGGTCTGCCGCCGGCAATCTCCATTGATCAGAAGTCTACTAATAGAAATCCGCGTTCTACTGTAGGTACAGTAACGGAAATCTACGATTACTTTCGTCTTTTATATGCGCGTATTGGTATTCCACATTGTCCTGTCTGTGGCCGAAAGATAAGCCGTCAGACTGTTGATCAGATGGTGGACAGTTTGATGGCACTTAAAGAGCGCACGAAGATTTTATTGATGGCACCTGTTGTGCGTGGAAAGAAAGGCCGTCATGAGAAGGTTTTGGAGCAGGCAAGAAAGAGCGGCTATGTGCGTGTGCGTATTGATGGCAGTCAGTATGATCTTGAAGAGGAGATTAAGCTTGATAAGAATATAAAGCATAATATTGAGATTATTGTGGACCGTCTTGTCATCAAAGAGGGCATTGAAAAGCGTCTTGCCGATTCACTGGAAAATGTGTTAAAGCTGGCAGATGGCCTTGCTTTTGTGGATGTTGTGGATGGAACACCAATGACGTTTAGCCAAAACTTTTCCTGCCCTGACTGCGGCATAAGCATTGATGAGATTGAGCCGCGAAGCTTTTCATTTAATAATCCCTTCGGTGCGTGTCCGACTTGCTTTGGACTTGGCTATAAGATGGAGTTTGATGAGCAGCTTATGATTCCAGATCAGTCGCTTAGCATTGATCAGGGGGCAATTATTGTGCCTGGATGGCAGTCATGTACCGATGAAGGCAGCTTTACAAGAGCGATTTTAAATGCACTTGCAGAGGAGTTCCATTTCACGCTGGATGTGCCATTTGAGTCATACAGCAAGGAAATTCATGATATTTTGATACATGGAACTAATAAGAGTGTAAAGGTGCGCTACAAGGGACAGCGCGGAGAAGGCGTATATGATATTGTATTTGAGGGCTTAATTAAAAATGTAGAGCGCCGCTACCGCGAGACAGGTTCGGAAACAATCAAGGCAGAGTACGAAACATTTATGCGCATCACACCATGTTCTACATGTAAGGGAATGCGTCTGAAAAGAGAGTCACTTGCCGTGACAGTGGCAGATAAAAATATTTATGAGGTGACAAATCTTTCTATTCGTGATCTGGCATCATTTTTATCTGATTTGGAGCTTACAAAGACGCAGCAGCTTATAGGCGAGCAGATTTTAAAGGAAATCCGTGCGCGTGTACAGTTTTTGATTGATGTAGGCCTTGATTATCTTTGCCTGTCACGTGCAACTGGTACGCTTTCAGGCGGTGAGGCACAGCGTATTCGTCTGGCAACACAGATTGGATCTGGTCTTGTTGGTGTGGCTTATATTTTAGATGAGCCAAGTATTGGTCTGCATCAAAGAGATAATGACAAGCTGCTTGGCACATTAAAGCATCTTCGTGATCTTGGCAATTCTGTTATTGTCGTTGAACATGATGAGGATACAATGCGTGCTGCTGATTATGTAGTAGATATTGGACCTGGTGCAGGTGAGCATGGCGGTCAGGTTGTTGCAGCAGGCACGGCAGAAGAACTTATGAAAAATCCGGCATCCATAACCGGAAAATATTTGAGTGGTGAGCTTAAGATTCCAGTTCCAAGTACAAGAAGAGAACCGCAGGGCTGGCTGACCGTAGTGGGAGCAAAAGAAAATAATTTAAAGAATATCACAGTGAATTTTCCTAAGGGAGTCTTTACATGCGTAACTGGTGTTTCTGGTTCAGGCAAGAGCAGCCTTGTCAATTCGATTTTGTATCAGGCGCTTGCAAAGCAGCTAAACCGCGCGAGAACAATTCCTGGTGCATATAAAGAGATTAAGGGCATAGAGCAGTTTGATAAGGTAATAAATATAGATCAAAGCCCGATTGGCCGCACACCGCGCTCTAATCCTGCAACTTATACTGGCGTGTTTGATATGATCCGTGATCTTTTTGCTTCAACAGTTGATGCAAAGACGAGAGGCTATAATAAGGGTCGTTTTAGCTTTAATGTAAAGGGTGGACGCTGTGAGGCATGTTCAGGCGATGGTATTGTAAAGATTGAGATGCATTTTTTGCCAGATGTGTATGTGCCATGTGAGGTCTGCAAGGGAAAACGCTATAACAGAGAAACGCTGGAAGTAAAATATAAGGGAAAGAGCATTTATGATGTGCTTAATATGACTGTAGAAGAGGCGCTTACATTTTTTGAAAATGTTCCGTCTATTTACCGCAAAATTGAGACATTGTATCAGGTAGGTCTTTCATATATACGATTAGGTCAGCCATCCACAACGCTTTCAGGCGGCGAGGCACAACGTATTAAGCTGGCGACTGAGTTAAGCCGAAAGAGTACAGGAAAGACAATCTATATTTTAGATGAGCCAACGACAGGACTTCATTTTGCAGATGTTCACAAGCTTACAGAAATGCTGCAGAAGCTTGTAGAAAACGGTAATACGGTAATTGTAATTGAGCACAACTTAGACGTAATAAAGACAGCTGATTATATCATTGATATGGGACCAGAAGGCGGAGACGGCGGAGGAACAGTAGTAGCGCAGGGAACGCCGGAAGAAGTGGCAGAGTGCCCGCAGTCCTACACGGGATATTATGTAAAACGTGTTATAGCTCACGAGACACCTACTATTTAAAGCAAAGCCCGAAGGTGAATGGCTTTCGTAACATGAACATATCCCACACTTGCAATCTTTACACAGGTATGATAGACTAGATTGAATTAGTAACTAATAAACTATAATCAGAAAGCTATATGAAAGGGTAAGGTAATGCGATTGAATAAGAAGAGTCTCCTTCTTGGCATGATCGTTTTGTTACTTTCCTGTATAGTTGGAAGCAGTGCAAAAAACAGCTCATTTCTTGAAAATGTACAGGCTTCTATGGTACAGGAAAAAGACAGCGATCAGTCACAGGATCAGCCGGAGATTGGTGTATCAGCCTTAGGTTACTGCGTGATGAATGCAGATACGGGTGAAATTGTTTTGCAAAAAAATGCTGACGAAAAGCTTCATCCGGCAAGCATTACAAAGATTATGACGCTGCTTGTGACGGTGGAACAATGTAAGAACCTTGATTCTGTAACAACTGTGTCAGAAAATGCACTGAATCAGATAGCACCGCTTAGTTCAACACTTCATCCGATGCCAAAGCCGGGAGAGCAATTTACTATCAGGGATCTTTTATATGGTCTTACGATGTGCTCAGGCAATGAGTGCGCGAATATCTTAGCGGAAGCAGTTTGCGGTGATATCGACAGCTTTGTTGAACTGATGAATGAGAGAGCAAAAGAAGCTGGTGCAAAAAACACTCACTTTTCAAACCCTCACGGACTTGATGCTGATGATCACTTAACAACAGCCTATGATATGGCGCTTATTATGAAGGCAGCACTAAAAAATCCGGCGGCAAAGGAAATTCTTTCTGCGAAAACATACACTATTCCTGAAACAGCGTATACATCAGAAAGAAATATGACAAGTGGTCATAAGATGGTTTCGGGTGAGTTTGAATGTGAGGGTGTTTATGCCGGAAAGCCGGGCTATACACGTCTTGCCCAGTCCACGCTTGTGACAGCTGCAAAGCGAGACGATGTTAATCTTATAGCAGTTGTTATGAAATCAGACTCAGGCATAAGCTATGAGGATACAAGTCTTTTGCTTGACAATGCCTACGCGAAGATTAATGACTGGGGCATGACTGGAGGCTTTAATGTGTATCATCCGCGTGTGACGCAGATTGATGATGCTGGATTTACCGTGACATGGGATGTCGGACTCGATGCTGTGAGAGCTGAGTTTCCTGTCTGGATTGAGTATGACAGCACAGATGTGCTGACAAAGGGATCTTTGGAGGTGACATCTGACACAATCTCCTATCATGTCAGTCTTTCGGATCACGCCGGAAAAAACGGTGTGTATACAGTACAGGCTTATGTGTATAATGCGTCAGGAGAATCAAAGGTATGCTCGATTAAAGTATTAGCAGGAGTAGGAGAACAAAAAGGATTTGTAAACTGGAATGGCGCCACTTATTATGTGCATGAAAATGGTGCGCTTGGCCTGCAGTGGCAGGAGCTTGAAGAGGGCTGCTATTACTTTGATTATACTACAGCGCAGATGTATACAGGCTGGCTAAAGGGTGATACAACATTTTATCTTGATCCAGATGGAAAGCTTCACACAGGCTGGCTTAAGCTTGATGGAAAGCAATATTATTTTTATCAGGCCGGCGATATGGCAACTGGAAAGATGACCATTGGAAATGGTGAATATTATTTTGACGAAAATGGTGTTTTGCAGTCAGGTTTTGCGATTCCGCAGGCGCCATCATTATATGAATAGAAGAGGAATAACGTTATGAAGTGGAAGAAATTTACGATTCAGACAACAACAGCAGCAGAGGATTTCATCAGTGAGAAGCTAAGTGAGATTGGCATTGAGGGAATCGAGATTGAAGATAAGGTTGAGCTGACAGCAAATGATACAAAGGGCATGTTTATTGATGTACTGCCAGATTTAGGACCAGATGACGGAGAGGCGCTTGTAAGCTTTTATCTTGATGATACGTATGATGTGCCTAAGACGCTTGCTGCCGTAAAGATGGCACTTGAGGAGGTTGCCTCTTTTGTAAATGCAGGATCATGCGAGATCACGGCATCTGAGACAGAGGACAAGGATTGGATGAATAACTGGAAGCAGTATTTTAAGCCATTCGTTGTTGATGATCTTTTAATTAAGCCAACATGGGAAGAAATTCCTGAGGGAATGGAAGGAAAGAAGCTGATTCAGATTGATCCTGGTATGGCATTTGGTACAGGAAAGCATGAGACTACTCAGCTTTGTATTGCAGGAATCCGCAAATATGTAAAGCCTGGTGATAATGTTCTTGATGTTGGAACAGGAAGCGGTATTTTGTCAATTTGTGCGCTGTTAAGCGGTGCCAGTCATGTAGTGGGAACAGATCTTGATGAGAATGCTATTGATGCTGCACATGAGAATGCACAAGTTAATGGCATTACGTCAGAGCAGTATAAGGTTCTGATTGGAAACTTAATTGATGATCAGGCAATCAAGGATGAGGTTGGCTATGAAGCATATGATGTTGTCGTTGCCAATATTCTGGCAGATGTTATTATTGCGCTGCAGGAAGTTGTCGCAGTTCATGTAAAGCATGGCGGTATCTTTATCACATCTGGAATCATTGATATGAAGGAGCAGGCTGTCATGGATGCATTTGCAAAAAATCCAGAGTTTGAAGTGATTGATGTGCTGCATCAGGGCGAGTGGGTTTCAATTGTAACTAGAAGGAAGTAAATATATGTATCATTTTTTTATAAAGCCAGAGCAGGCAGCTGCACACGAGGTAGCAATCATTGGAAGTGATGTAAATCACATCAAAAATGTGCTTAGAATGAAGGTTGGTGAACAGATTTGTGTTAACGATGGCAGTCATGAATATCTTTGCAGCATTGCACAGCTTGATGCAGAAGAAGTGACAGCAAAAATCGAGCAGGTCAGTGAAACTACAAGTGAGCTGCCTTCAAGAATAGTATTGTTTCAGGGATTGCCAAAGGCCGATAAGATGGAGACAATTATTCAAAAGTGTGTGGAGCTTGGCGTGCATGAGATTGTTCCGGTACAGATGAAGCGCTGTGTAGTCAAGCTTGATTGCAAAAAGGAAGAAGCAAAGAGAAAACGCTGGCAGGCGATTTCAGAGAGTGCAGCAAAGCAGGCTGGACGCGGACTTATTCCTGATATCCATCCTCTTATGACATATAAAGAGGCGCTTTTGTATGCTTCTGATAAGGAACATATTCTTGTACCATTTGAGCATGCAGAAAATATGCAGGCAACGCGTGATGCGCTTAGTGCAGTAAAACCGGGCGAGCAGGTAGCAATCTTTATAGGACCAGAGGGCGGCTTTGAGGACGAGGAGATTGCACAGGCAGAAAATTGCGGTGCACAGGCAATTACGCTTGGAAGAAGAATTTTGAGGACGGAAACAGCCGGAATGGCAGTGCTTGCCATGCTTGGATACGTATTGGAGGAATAAAAAATGGAAGCATATCTGGATAATTCAGCAACGACCCGTGTGGATGCACAGGTGCAGGAGCTGATGAAAAAATTGATGGATGTTGATTTTGGAAATCCATCATCACGTCATCAAAAGGGTGTTGTGGCAGAGGGCTATATCAAGGAAGCAAGACAGAAAATTGCTGCTACTTTAAAGGTTGATCCAAAGGAGTTTATCATTACCTCTGGCGGTACGGAGTCCAACAATATGGCACTTATTGGAACGGCACTTGCTGCAAAGAGAAAGGGAAACCATATCATTACAACAGCAGTCGAGCATCCAAGTGTCAAGGCAACGGCTTCTTTTTTGGAGGAGCAGGGCTTTCGCATCACATTTCTTTCAGTTGACAGCAGAGGACAGATCTCTTTAGAAGATTTAAAGGAAGCACTTACACCTGATACCATTCTTGTATCAATCATGTATGTAAATAATGAGATTGGAACAATTCAGCCTGTAGAGGAAGCTGCAAAGCTGGTTCATGCGACTGTTCCAGGTGCTGTATTTCATGTGGATGCCATTCAGGCATATGGCAAGGTGATGATTCGTCCAAAGCAGCAGGGAATTGATCTTTTGTCTGTCAGCTCACATAAATTCCATGGTCCAAAGGGAGCAGGCTTTTTATATTGCAGCAGCAAGGTTAATCTTCATCCAATCATCTTTGGAGGCGGTCAGCAGTCTGGTATGCGTTCAGGAACTGAAAATGTACCTGGTGCAGCAGGTATGGGATTGGCAGCGCAGCTTGCCTACCAGAACTTTGAGCAGAAGAAAGCACATTTAAATGAGCTTCGCCGCTATTTTTTGGAGGGCATTCATAAGCTGGATGACGTTTCAATAAACGGTTGGGATGAGACGGCAGATGGTGAGGAATGTATAGAAAGACGAGCACCGCATATTGTAAGTGTAAGCTTCACAGGTGTAAGAAGCGAGGTGCTTTTAAATGCACTCAGCGACCGCGGCATTTATGTGTCATCTGGAAGTGCATGCTCATCTAACCATCCGGCACTTTCAAGTACTCTGCAGGCAATTGGGCTGGATAAAAAGCTTATTGAGGGAACGCTTCGTTTTTCTTTCTGTGAGAATACGACAAAGGAAGAGCTTGATCAGGCACTTAAGGCATTGCAGGAACTTCTTCCGATGCTTCGCCGCTACACAAGACGATAGAATGATACCAGGGTCAAAAGCTCCAAAAGCCGTTCGTGCTTGCACGATAAGGTTTTGAGCTTAATTCGTGGGTATCATTTCACATAAACATTAGATAGAATTGTGAGGAACAACATGAAATATCATGCATTTTTGATAAAGTATGCCGAGATTGGCATTAAGGGAAAAAACCGTTATTTGTTTGAGGATGCGCTTGTAAAGCATATCCGTCTTGCAATGGAGCGTGTTGAGGGTGAGTTTGAAGTAAAGAAGGAGTCTGGACGTATTTACGTGCAGGCACTTAGCGATTATGATTATGATGAGGCAGTAGATGCGTTAAAGCATGTATTTGGAATCGTGTGGATCTGTCCTGTTGTACAGCTTAAGGATGAAGGATATGATAAATTGGCAGAGCAGGTTGTGGAATATATGGGAAATGTATATCCGCAGGGTGATTATACATTTAAGGTACACAGCCGCCGTGCAAGAAAGAATTATCCAAAGGATTCTCAGCAGTTAAATGCAGATCTTGGCGAGGCTATCTTAAACGCATACGAAAACGCGCGTGTAGATGTTCACAATCCGCAGGTTTTATTGTCTGTTGAGGTTCGTGACACTTGCATCAACGTATATTCTGTATCTATTCCGGGTGCAGGCGGAATGCCTGTTGGAACAGCTGGAAAGGCAATGCTTTTGTTGTCAGGCGGAATTGATTCACCAGTTGCAGGCTATATGATTGCAAAAAGAGGCGTTACGATTGAGGCTGTTTATTTCCATGCACCGCCGTATACTAGTGAGCGTGCAAAGCAAAAGGTAGTAGATCTGGCAAAGCTTGTGTCTAAATATGCAACACCGATCAAGCTTCATGTCATCAATTTTACTGATATTCAGCTTTATATTTACGATGCCTGCCCGCATGATGAGCTTACTATTATCATGCGCCGCTATATGATGCGTATCGCTGAGCGCATTGCCATCAAGGATGGCTGCCATGGCTTAATTACTGGAGAGAGCATTGGTCAGGTAGCATCACAGACTATGCAGAGCTTAATGGCAACAAATGAGGTATGCACACTTCCTGTATATCGTCCGGTAATCGGTTTTGACAAGCAGGAGATTGTTGATGTAGCAGAAAAGATTGATACCTTTGAAACATCTATTCAGCCGTATGAGGACTGCTGTACAATTTTTGTTGCAAAGCATCCTGTTACAAAGCCAAATGTAAAGGTAATCAGAAGTTCCGAAAAGAAGCTTGAGGAAAAGATTGATGCGATGGTAGAAGAGGCAGTTAATAGCGCAGAGATTATCTGGTGTAAGGCTTAATATTACAGTTCACAGGACGTGTGAACTGTAGCAAAAAAATAGGGCATCACGAATGTGATGCCCCGATTGGTCAGATAAAACGATCTCTGAAAGTTAAGTTAAAAAAATTTACTGGATGATGTATGGTTCCAGAACCTTCATAACAGTATCAAGATTCTTTTCTTCATGAATGTTTAAATCGATTGGCTTGGAAAGATCCAAAGAAAAGATACCCATAATGGACTTTGCGTCGATAACGTATCTTCCGGAAACCAGGTCAAAATCAGAATCAAACTTGGTCAGGTCATTTACAAAAGACTTAACCTTATCGATAGAATTTAAAGAAATTTTTACTGTAACCATGATAATACCCTCCTGTGAATATGATGTTTGTGAGTTTTTATGTTTGCTTCTTGCGGAATTATCTGTTCTTTAATTTTAGATATACCGAAAAAACGAACATTCATCTTTAAGTTTATAGTACTTGTTTTGAGTAGAAAAGTCAAGGGAAAGTTAGAGAAAGGAAAATGAAAACATGGGAAGACGGGCAGCATTTCACACATTAGGCTGCAAGGTTAATGCATATGAGACGGAAGCAATGGAGGAGCTTTTGCAGACGGCAGGCTACGATATTGTTCCATTTACAGAGCAGGCAGATGTTTATGTTGTTAATACCTGCTCAGTTACAAATATGGCGGAGCGAAAATCAAGGCAGATGCTGCACCGCGCAAAAAAATTAAATCCAGAGGCTGTTGTGGTGGCGACAGGCTGCTATGTGCAGGTAAGTGAAGAAGAAGCCAGAGCAGATGCTGCTGTCGATCTTGTTCTTGGAAATAACCAGAAGCGTCAGATTGTTACGGCACTAGATGCTTATTTTGAAGGAAGAACATTTGATGATGTGCTGGCAGATGTAGAGAAGGAGCAGTATGAGGAGCTTGAAGTCAGCACAGTATTAGAGCACACAAGAGCATTTGTAAAAGTTCAGGATGGATGTAATCAGTTCTGCAGTTACTGTATTATTCCATATGCCAGAGGACGTGTGCGAAGCCGTCGTATGGAAAACGTTATAGCTGAGATTAAAAGACTTGCAGAAGCCGGTATCCAGGAGGTTGTGCTGACTGGTATTCATCTAAGCTCTTATGGAAGGGAAATTGATGGGGAAAGTCATTTAATCGAGCTTATTGAAGCCATTCATCCAATTGATGGCATAAGCAGAATACGTCTTGGCTCACTTGAACCGCGTATTATTACAGAGGAATTTGTCGGCCGCTTAAAAAAGCTGCATAAAGTATGTCCTCATTTTCATTTGTCTCTGCAAAGCGGATGTGAGGAAACTTTAAAGCGTATGAATAGACATTACACGCCAGAAGAATACTATGAAAAGTGTAAACTTCTTCGAGCCGCTTTTAAAAATCCAGCAATCACAACAGATGTGATTGTAGGATTTCCGGGAGAGACGGATGAAGAATTTGATAAGACACGTCAGTTTCTTGAGAAAGTGCATTTTTATGAGATGCATATTTTCCGCTATTCCAGAAGAAAAGGAACAAGAGCTGACAAGATGGAAAATCAGATCCCAGAAGAGATTAAGGCGCAGCGAAGCGGTATACTTTCGTCACTTGAGTCACAGATGACAAAAGAGTTTAGAACAAAGTGGACAGGAGCGTGCGTCAAAGTTTTATTGGAGGAGCGTCAGGAAATTAATGGTGTCTCCTACATGGTCGGCCATACGCCAGAGTACATAAAATGTGCGGTAGAGACGGATGCGCCAGACAATACGATCATCGATGCAATAATCGAAGGTGAATTGACTGCGGATGTGATGAAGGCAAGACAGGGGTGAATGACAGTTTATGGGATGCCCTGCTGATTCGTAAAATCTTCATGCAAGCATGAGATTTGTACGAATCTAACAGGACGCCTGAACTGGCAAAAAAAATACTTGCCGAATTAGACGAAATGTATTACAATATTATTGTTTAGCAGGTTTTGGACTGTAGGAAGGGCGTGAATCAATGGCAGATTTAAAAAATACTCAATTTATTGACATCAACCAGACGAAGCGAATTTCTGTATCAGAAGTAATTCTGAGAGTATATCAGGCGCTCGTAGAGAGGGGATACAATCCGGTCAACCAGATTGTCGGATATATTATGTCCGGTGATCCGACCTATATCACAAGCCACAATAATGCCAGAAGCCTCATCATGAAGGTTGAGCGAGATGAAATTCTCGAAGAACTGATGAGAAACTACGTAGAAACATGCATTGAAAGAAAAGGCAGAGAGAAAAAGTGAGATTATTAGGACTCGACTATGGTTCCAAGACAGTGGGAGTGGCGGTTACTGATCCGTTGGGTTACACTGCTCAGCCGTTAGAAACCATTACAAGAAAAGAGGAGAATAAATTGCGGCGTACACTTGCGCGCATTGAACAGCTGGTAGGAGAATACCAGATCGAAAAGATCGTTTTGGGTTATCCAGTCAATATGGACGGATCAGCAGGAGAGCGTGCAGAGCTTGCGCTTGCGTTTAAAGCAATGCTAGAGCGTAGAACCAAACTTGAGGTGATTATGCAGGATGAGAGGCTGACAACGGTGGCAGCTGATGAAATTCTGCAGGAGTGCGGTATGCCTAGGGAAAAACGAAAAACCGTGATCGATCAGGTAGCAGCAGGGCTTATTTTGCAGGACTTTATGGAAAACACAAAGAAGGGCAGTAAACTTGCTGATAGCGAATCGGACACAGAAGAAAAAAATAATAATAAAAACCTGGAAGTTATGAATAGCACAGCAGACTAGGAAAAAGAAAAGACTGGAGAAGGCGAATGGAAGATAAGATCATTTTGACAGCAGATGATGGAACAGAGGTAACGTTTTATGTGATTGAGGAAACAAGGCTCGGTGCAAGCAATTATCTGCTGGTGGCAGATTCGGATGATGAGGATGCAGAGTGTCTGATTTTAAAGGACACATCACGTGATGAGGATCCGGAGGCCGTGTATGAGCTCGTTGAAGATGAGACCGAGCTTGACGCTGTTTCGAAAGTATTTGAAGAACTCCTTTCTGATGAGGATATTACCATTGAGTGATGCACAGAAAATGTAAGTGCGCTATGGCAATAAAGTGAATGAAGACTCCAATCAGTTAATTGGATGAAACATTGGACAGAGAAGTTACGACAGAAAAAAGAGCTGTTTCATAAATGAACAGGAAAAAGGAGGTAAGATTTGAGTACAGTTGAAACAAGTGTCAAGGTCATACCATTAGGAGGTCTTGAGCAAATCGGAATGAATATGACTGTGTTTGAGTATGGAGAAAGCATCATCGTTGTAGACTGCGGTATGTCATTCCCGGGGGATGAGATGCTCGGTATTGATATGGTCATTCCAGATATCACGTATCTAAAACAAAACATTCACAAGGTAAAGGGCGTATTTATTACGCATGGTCACGAGGATCATATCGGTGCATTGCCGTTTTTCTTTAAAGAAATCAATGTTCCGCTTTACGGAACAAAGCTGACTCTTGGAATTATCGAGGGAAAGCTTGAGGAGCACGGCATTACAAAGAGTGTAAAGAGAAAGGTAGTAAAGTATGGCCAGACAATCTCAGCAGGTGATTTTAAAGTAGAGTTTATCCGCACAAATCACAGTATTGTTGATGCAGCAGCACTTGCCATTACTTCTCCGGCAGGAACCATTATTCATACTGGAGACTTTAAGATCGACTATACACCTGTATTTGGTGATATGGCAGACTTACAGCGCTTTGCAGAGCTTGGAAAGAAGGGCGTACTGGCACTTCTTTGCGATAGTACTAATGCACTGCGACCGGGCTTTACAGCGTCTGAGCGTACAGTTGGCCATACATTCGATACAATTTTCTCTGAGCACAGAAACCAGAGAATCATCGTTGCAACATTCGCATCTAATGTAGACCGTGTGCAGCAGATCATCAATACTGCCTACAAATATGACCGCAAGGTTGTTGTAGAAGGACGAAGCATGGTTAACATCATTGGAAAGGCAAGCGAGCTTGGCTACATTAATATTCCAGAAGGCACTTTAATTGATATTGAGCTGCTTCGCAATTACCCACCGGAGAAGACCGTTATTATCACAACAGGAAGCCAGGGTGAGTCTATGGCAGCACTGTCTCGTATGGCAGCAGCCATTCACAGAAAGGTCAGCATCTGCCCAGGTGATCTTGTCGTATTTTCCTCAAATCCGATTCCTGGAAATGAGAAATCTGTATCAAAGGTAATCAATGAATTATGCGTTTTAGGCGCAGAGGTTATTTATCAGGATACGCACGTATCTGGTCACGCATGTCAAGAGGAGATCAAGCTGATGTACTCACTTGTTCGCCCGAAGTATTCAATTCCTGTTCATGGTGAGTTCCGTCATAGAAAGGCACAGGCTGAGATAGCAGAATCTCTTGGAATCCCGAAGGATAATATCTTTATGATTCAGTCCGGCGATGTGCTTGAGTTAAGTGAAGAAAGTGCACTTGTTACCGGACAGGTAACGCACGGCGGTATTCTTGTGGATGGACTTGGCGTTGGTGACGTTGGAAACATAGTTCTTCGTGATCGTCAGAATTTGTCTCAGGATGGTATTATTATTGTTGTTCTGACATTGGAGCGTTACACCAACAACCTGCTTGCAGGTCCAGACATTGTATCAAGAGGATTTGTTTATATACGTGAGTCTGAGAATCTGATGATTGAGGCACAGCAGGTCGTAGAGGATGCTGTATTTGATTGTCTGGATCATAAGATTTCTGATTGGTCAAAGATCAAAAATGAGATTCGCGACAGCTTAAGCAACTACCTGTGGAAGAAGATGAAGCGCAGTCCGATGATTCTTCCGATCATCATGGAAGTGGAGTAAGTGAATGTTTGATTTTGAGCGGGCAACCGATTATATTCGCTCCCTGGAATTACCAGGGAGCGCTCTCTGTGAAGAAATTCAAAAAGATGCGCTGGCAGGAGACGTGCCGATTATTCGGCCGGAGACTGCCAGTTTTCTGCTGTTTTTAATTAGTTTGAAAAAGCCGCTTTCTATTCTTGAAGTGGGGACAGCAGTGGGCTATTCAGCGATTCGCATGAGCGAGGTGATGCCAGCTGGTGCAACGATTACGACGATTGAGAAATATCCGCCGCGAATTGAGGAGGCAAAAAGAAATTTTGCAAGAGCACCGCGAGGCTGCGACATCACGCTTCTTGAGGGAGATGCAGCTGATATATTAAAGACGTTGGACAAGCCGTATGACCTGATTTTTATGGATGCGGCGAAGGGACAGTATATTCATTTCCTTCCGGATGTACTAAGACTTTTAGCTCCGGACGGATTTTTATTTTCAGATAATGTACTTCAGGACGGAGATGTTTTGGAGTCAAGATTTGCGGTGACGAGACGCAACCGCACGATTCACAGCAGAATGCGAGAATATCTGACGATGCTGACACATACGCCAGAGCTTACCACATCGGTTATTCCGATTGGAGACGGCGTCTCACTGACAATGAAGAAAAACACGGAGGAAATGTGATATGGCAGCGAGAAAAAAGCCAGAGCTTTTGATCCCGGCAAGCAGTCTTGACGTATTAAAGACTGCCGTTACCTATGGAGCAGATGCGGTGTATATCGGCGGTGAGGCATTTGGTCTTCGGGCAAAGGCAAAAAATTTTAGCAAAGAGGATATGGCAGAGGGAATCGCCTTTGCGCATGCACATGACGTAAAGGTTTATGTGACAGCTAATATTTTAGCTCATAATGATGACCTTGACGGTGTGCGCGCTTATTTTCGCGAATTAAAGACTATTGGACCAGATGCACTTATCATTTCTGATCCGGGCGTTTTTATGATTGCAAAGAGTGAGCTTCCAGAGATGGAGCTTCATATCAGTACCCAGGCTAACAATTGCAATTATGGAACATTTAATTTCTGGCATCAGCTTGGCGCAAAGCGTGTTGTTTCCGCAAGAGAGCTTTCTCTTTATGAATTAAAGCAGATTCGTGCGCATATCCCAGACGATCTTGAGATCGAGACGTTTGTTCATGGTGCGATGTGTATTTCTTACTCAGGACGCTGTCTTTTAAGCAATTATATGGTAGGACGCGATGCCAATCAGGGTGCATGCACACATCCGTGTCGCTGGAAATATTCTATCGTGGAGGAGACACGTCCGGGCGAATATTATCCTGTTTACGAGAATGAGAGAGGAACATACATCTTTAATTCAAAGGATCTTTGCATGATAGAACACATTCCGGATTTGGCAGAAAGCGGTATCGATAGCTTAAAGGTAGAGGGACGCATGAAGACTGCTCTTTATGTGGCAACTGTAGCGCGCACTTATCGAAAAGCACTTGACGATTATTTTGAGGATCCAAAGAAATATGAAGCAAACATGGAATGGTACAAGGAAGAAATTGGAAAGTGCACATACCGTGAGTTCACGACAGGATTTTTCTATGGAAAGCCTTCTAGTGATGCGCAGATTTACAACAGCAATACCTATGTTAAGAATTACACATATCTGGGAACAGTAGAGTCTATTGACGAGAATGGACGAAGTGTATTTGAACAGAAGAATAAATTTACTGTTGGCGAGACGATTGAGCGCATGAAGCCAGACGGAACTAATGTTTCTCTTAAGGTAATCGGAATTTTTGATGAGGATGGAAATGCGCAGGAGAGCGCACCTCATCCAAAGCAGATGCTTCATGTTGTATTTGATGGCGAGACAGAGCCGCAGGATATTCTGCGAAGACAAGAGCCAGACGAAAAACAGTGATGGAAGGGCATAAAAATGGATATAACGAAAATACCGCAGTATGAGCTGCTTGAACATCATTATGTCAGGGAGCTTGAAAGTGAGGGATATCTGATGCGCCACAAAAAGACAGGCGCACGTGTCTTTATACTGGAAAATGATGACAACAATAAAGTATTTAACATTGCATTTAGAACTGTTCCGACAGATAGCACAGGTGTGGCTCATATTATTGAGCACACTGTGCTTTGCGGATCTGACCGCTACCCGGTCAAGGATCCGTTTGTTGAGCTGGCAAAGGGATCTTTAAATACATTTTTAAATGCAATGACATATTCAGATAAGACAATGTATCCTCTTGCAAGTACAAATGATAAGGATTTCTTTAATTTGATGTCTGTCTATATGGATGGTGTCTTTCATCCAAATATCACAAAAGAGAGAAAGATTTTCGAGCAGGAGGGCTGGCACTATGAGATGGACAGTCCGGATGGTGAGCTGACATACAACGGTGTTGTGTATAATGAGATGAAGGGCGCTTTCTCAAGTGCAGACGAGATTCTTGGCCGTCAGGTGAAGGCTGCACTTTATCCTGACACGACATATGCATATGAGTCAGGCGGAGATCCAGAATTTATCACAGATCTGACATATGAGTCATATCTGGAGTTTTATCATACTTATTATCATCCTTCAAACAGCTATATTTATCTGTATGGTGATCTTGATATGGAAAAAGCACTCAATTGGATGGATCATGAGTACTTAAGTCATTACGAGAAAAAAGAGATTGACTCAGCAGTTACACTTCAAAAGCCGTTCAACAAGATGAAGGAGATTTCGCTGTGCTATGCAGCTTCTGAGGATGACGATGAGGGTACTTATTTTACATGGTCAAAGGTTGTATCAAATGCACTTGATCTTGAAAAGTATCTTGCATTTCAGGTTTTAGAGTATGTTCTTCTTGATGCACCTGGTGCGCCTCTTAAGCAGGCACTTCTTGATGCTGGAATCGGTGTAGATATTTATGGAGGCTTCGAGGATGGTATTTTGCAGCCATCATTTGAGGTTACTACAAAAGGTGCCAGACAAGAGCAAAGAGAAGTCTTTGTGGAGACAATTGAGGCAACGTTAAGAAAGCTTGCAGAGGAAGGCTTACAGAAGCGTTCACTTCTTGCTGGTTTAAACAGCTTACAGTTTCGCTTAAAAGAAGGCGATTTTGGCCGTTGGCCGAAAGGTCTTATGTATGGACTGGATCTTTTTGACAGCTGGCTTTATGATGACAATGCTGCATTTTTGCTTTTAGAGACGCAGGATGCGATGGATGAACTCTACAAAAAGGCAGAGGGAAGCTATTTTGAGCAGCTGATAAAAGAGTGTCTGATTGACAATTCATTTGGTGTTGTGGCAATGGCTGTGCCAAAGGTTGGTCTTGATGCTGAAAATGAAGAAAAGACAGCAGAGAAGCTTCGTGTTTATAAAGATTCTCTCTCAAAAGAAGAGATTGAAGAAATTGTGCGTCACACAAAGGAGTTAAAGGAATATCAGGAAACTCCAAGCACGAAAGAAGAGCTTGAGACTATTCCTATGCTGACACGCGCAGATATTAAGCGTGAAGTGCTGCCGCTTTACAATGAAGAGCGAAGCATGGATGGAGTGAAGGTATTATTTCACGAGATGTCAACAAAAAAGATCGGCTATTTGGAGCTTGTATTTGATGCTGATTTTGCAGATCTTTCAGAGCTTCCATATCTGTCTTTATTAAAGCAGATTTTAGGTGTTGTGGCAGCAGGAGAATACAGCTATACAGAGCTGATGGATGAGGTTAATATTCATACGGGTGGCATTGATCCGGGCTTTGTTGTGCTGCAGCCAGAGACAGGAAGACCAACTGTGCGTTTTTCTTTCCGCATAAAGGCATTTTATCATGAGCTTGAGACAGCAGTTAACCTTACAGCTAAGATGATGTATCAGTCTGATCTTGCAAATGAGAAGCGTCTGTTAGAGATAATCGGTGAGACGCGTTCACAGCTGTATGAGCGCCTAAAGAGTGCTGGACATAATACGTCAATCAAGAGGGCGTCCTCCTATCACAGTGAGTCAGGCTACTTAAATGAGATTATGACGGGTATTTCGTTCTATGAATTTTTAAATGATTTGTATGATCACTTCGAAGAACGAAAGGGTATGATAATTGAGAAGCTGCGCGCTGTCAGTAATCAACTGTTTAATAAAAGAGCGCTTCTTGTCAGCTTTACCGCAGATAAGGAAGGCTATGATGTTTTAGAAAAGGCAATGGATACGCTTATAAAGCAGATGCCAGATGAGCCTTTTGTAAAGGCAGATTGGAATATGCCGCTTGAAAAGAAAAATGAGGGCATATGCTGTGCATCACAGATTCAATTTGTGGGAAGAACTGGCAATTATAAGGATGCCGGGCTGCCATTTAGAGGATCACTTCTTGTGCTGCAAAACATCTTAAATTATGATTATCTTTGGATACGTCTGCGCGTCAAGGGCGGTGCTTATGGCTGTATGTCCGGTTTTGGACGTGATGGTGACTGTTATATGGTATCTTATCTTGATCCTAAGCTTGCCGAAACAAATGAAGTATATGATAAGCTTCCAGAATATCTTGAGCAGTTTGATCAGGATGAGAGAAGTATGGACCGATATGTTATAGGTGCAATTAGTGAGATGGACATTCCGAAAAATCCAGCAGCGCTTGGTGTGCGTGGTCTTACTGCGTATTTAAGTGGAATCACAAGAGAGCAGCTTCAAAAGGAGCGAGATGAAGTGATTGATACAGATGCCAAGGAAATTCGTGCACTTGTGCCGTATGCGAAAGCGGTACTTTCTAATAATTGCCTTTGCGTAGTTGGAAATGAAAACAAGATAAAAGAAAACAGCTCACTTTTTACAACGGTACGATCATTGTAGTTTGTTACACTGGAAAGGAAATAAAATATGGAAAAACAGAAAAAATCAGGCTTTATTGCACTGGTCGGACGTCCAAACGTGGGAAAGTCCACGTTGATGAATCATCTGATTGGACAAAAGATTGCGATCACATCAAGAAAGCCTCAGACAACGAGAAATCAGATCCGCACCGTCTATACAGATGAGCGCGGTCAGGCCGTTTTTCTGGATACGCCGGGCATCCATAAGGCACAGAATCGTCTGGGCACATATATGGTAGAGGTTGCGCAGAAAACATTTTCACAGGCTGACATTGTCATGTGGCTTGTTGAGCCGACCACCTTTATCGGAAGAGGCGAACAGGAGATTGCAAAGAAGCTTCGCCAGCTCAAGTGTCCTGTCTTTTTGATCGTCAACAAGACTGATACAGTAAAGAAGGAAGCAGTGGCAGAGTGCATCAAGGCATACCGTCAAATTGCAGACTTTAATGAGGTGGTAGCCGTTTCTGCACTTAGAAGTGTCAATACAGATACACTGCTTGATACTGTATTTCGTTATCTGCCGTATGGCCCAATGTATTATGATGAGGATACTGTCACTGATCAGCCAATGCGTCAGATTGCAGCAGAGATGATTCGAGAGAAGGCACTTAGACGTCTTCAGGAAGAAATTCCGCACGGCATTGCAGTTACAATCGAGCAGATGAAAGAGCGCCCGGATGGCTCTGTGATGGATATCGAAGCATCCATTATATGTGAGCGTGAGTCTCATAAGGGAATCATTATCGGCAAGGGCGGCTCGATGCTAAAAGCAATCGGAAGTGATGCACGTCGTGACATCGAAGATATGCTTGAGATGAAGGTTAATTTAAAGTTGTTTGTCAAGGTGCGTAAGGACTGGCGCGACAGCGACCTTTACATGAAGAACTTTGGATATCACGAGGACGAGAAGTAAGCTTATAGAAAGGAAAACAAATGGATACCGTAACAGTGAACGGAATGGTTCTGTCTGCCATGCCAATAGGTGAATATGACAGGCGAATTGTGCTTTTGACAACAGATCTTGGGCGAATCAGCGCATTTGTGCGTGGGGCAAGACGGCCAAACAGTTCGCTGTTAGCTGCGGCACGTCCGTTTTCCATGGGTATATTTACACTGCATGCCGGACGAGATTCGTACACAGTGCAGGCTGCTTCAATAAAAGAGTATTTTGAGGCAGTCAGCTCTGACGTGACTAAGATGGCATATGGCTGCTATTTCCTTGAGGCAGCAGGTTTTGCCTCAGAGGAAAATGATGATGGAAGAGAATTGTTGAATCTTCTTTATTTCTCATTAAAGGCATTGGAGAATCAGGCTATTCCAGATGAGCTTGTGCGTCTTGTTTATGAGCTTCGTCTGTTTTTAGTGATGGGTGTTTATCCGCAGGTATTTGAGTGCAGTGTATGTAAAAGCAAACTCACAAAAGGCTGGCTGTCTGTCGAGCGGGGAAATTGTGTCTGTGAAGAATGTGCAAAAAGAAAAAATGAGGCACATACATCGGCGCGTCTTTATCTGGATGAATCAGCTATGTATACGCTTCAGTATATTCTGACGGCTCCAATCGGCAGACTTTACACATTCTGTCTTGAAGAGCCAGTTAAGCGTACACTTTATGATCTGACAGTGAAATGGCGCAGACGATACTTTTCAAGAGAGTTTAAATCATTGCAGGTCCTTGAGGAGATGGTGCATTTTATGGGCACTTTGTAAGCCATTTTGCCTGCTTTTTATGTGATTAGAGCAGATTGCTGACACATTTGTAAAGAAATGTTAAAGAAATAGGAAGATTTTATACTTGAAATATTCGCCAAGATACCATAGAATGTATAAAAGATAAGTCTCTGCCGAAAAGAGGCAGTAATGAGAGGAAAGAAAAGTATGAGAAACAGGATGATACGGATAAAAATAGCCAGTCTTATGGCAGGGCTTGTGGCGGCGGTCAGTTTAGAAGGCTGTGGATTGTTTACGAAGTCATATGACTTCACAGAAGCCGAAAACAGCATTTACGTGGAAGACAATGCTACAATCCGTGCTGCCATGATTTCTGACTTTGATAAGGATTACTACAGTATCGACGAGCTTGCAGGTGTGGCACAGCAGGAGGCGCTGTCTTTCAACAAAAATGTGTATGACTGCTCCTATTATAGCTATGATCAGATGACAAAGGAAGAAAAAGAAAGTATTCTTCTTCCAGTGTGCTACGAAAAGGCAGTAGTGAAGGACAAAAAAGCAAGCGTCGTATTTACGTATGCAAATGGTGATACCTATACAGGCTTTAATTCTGCTGAGATTCAAAATGCCGGTGGAAGCAAGCTTTACACATCACAGCTTGGCAGCAGTACCATGGCACTTAGCGGCGATTTTGTCACAAGCGATGGTCAAAAGCATATCAGCAGTGAAGATTTGATGAAAAAGACAGATTATTGTCTTGTGTACGCAGATTACCCCGTAACTGTATTTGGTGAGCATGATATTGCATATGTTTCCCAAAATGTTACAGTTCTGGCATCAAACTGTGCCCAGATCACTGGCAATGACGGTGGGTATATCATTTTCAAGTAGTCACAGTGAGCAAAGCGCAATCTTTCGTTTTGCGAACAGTAACTTTATAAAACATTTTTGGAGGAAGAACGATTATGGAAAAGACATTAGAGAAAATTGTAGCTCTTGCAAAGTCCAGAGGCTTTGTATATCCAGGATCTGAGATTTACGGCGGTCTGGCAAATACATGGGATTATGGTAATCTCGGTGTTGAACTTAAGAATAATGTAAAAAAGGCATGGTGGCAGAAGTTTGTTACTGGCAATCCTTATAATGTAGGTGTAGACTGTGCAATCCTGATGAACCCACAGACATGGGTAGCTTCAGGCCATCTGGGCGGTTTCTCTGATCCGTTAATGGACTGTAAGTGCTGCCATGAGCGTTTCCGTGCTGATAAGCTGATTGAGGATTACTATGCTGAGCAGGGACAGGAGCCGGAAAAGCCAATTGACGGCTGGACAACACAGGAGATGAAGGAGTTCATCGATGAGAAGAATATTTGCTGTCCGACATGCGGAAAGCATGATTTCACTGATATTCGTCAGTTTAATTTGATGTTTAAGACATTCCAGGGTGTTACTGAGGATGCAAAGAATACCGTATATCTTCGTCCGGAGACTGCACAAGGTATCTTCGTAAACTTCAAAAATGTACAGAGAACATCACGTAAGAAGCTTCCATTTGGTATTGGCCAGATCGGAAAGTCCTTCCGTAACGAGATTACACCAGGAAACTTTACATTCCGTACAAGAGAGTTCGAGCAGATGGAGTTAGAGTTCTTCTGTGAGCCAGGTACTGATCTTGAGTGGTTCCAGTATTGGCGTCAGTACTGCATCGACTGGTTAAAGAGCCTTGGCATCAAGGAAGACGAGATGCGTGCAAGAGATCATTCTCCTGAGGAGCTGTGCTTCTATTCTAAGGGAACAACTGATATCGAGTTCTTATTCCCGTTTGGATGGGGTGAGCTTTGGGGTATCGCAGACCGTACCGATTACGATTTAACTCAGCATCAGAACACATCTGGTGAGGATATGACCTACTTTGATGATGAGAAGAAGGAGCGTTACATTCCATATGTTATCGAGCCATCTCTTGGAGCTGACCGTGTAACACTGGCATTCCTTTGTGCAGCATATGACGAGGAAGAGTTAGAGGGCGGCGATGTTCGTACTGTTCTTCATTTCCATCCGGCATTGGCACCAGTAAAGATCGGTGTGCTTCCGCTTTCTAAGAAGCTCAATGATGGTGCTATGAAGGTATATGAGCAGCTTATCAAAAAGTACAACTGTGAGTTTGATGACCGCGGTGCAATTGGAAAGCGTTACAGAAGACAGGATGAGATCGGAACACCGTTCTGCATCACCTATGACTTTGATTCTGAGACTGATGGCTGCGTAACTGTTCGTGATCGTGATACCATGAAGCAGGAGCGTGTTGCTATTGCAGATCTTAAGGCATATTTCGAAGAAAAGTTTGATTTCTAAATAGTTTTGCAACTAAACCCAAAGGCGGGTACCGGAGAAATCCGGCCTGTCTTTGGGCTTTTTTTATATGTGCAATATGAACGGAAGAGAAAGAAAAAAATCGGCACTTTGTCACTTTACCATAGCGCATTGTATAAATACACAAAAACATGCTAAAAAATTTATTTTATTTTTAAAAAACACATATTGACGTAATTTAATTCATGTAGTACCATATACATGTCGGTTTTCAAAGCCGGTAACAAAAATCCACCCGATCGACATCAGTGCATTTGACATCTCTAGGTTTCGGGTGGGCAGGTAGAGTAGAGTGAAAATCAGCATTCACTCCGATGTCCGAAAAATAGAGTTGGATATTGTAAGAGGTCGCTCCAGAGCGGCAGATTGAGAGGTCATAATGTCTTACGTAGATGAAGTGCTGCAGAAGGTTGCAGAGAAGAATCCAGGCGAGAAAGAGTTTCAGCAGGCAGTTAAGGAAGTTCTTGATTCCCTTCGTCCGGTAATTGAGGCAAATGAGGAGCAGTACCGCAAAGATGCTTTGCTTGAAAGAATGACAGAGCCAGAGCGTATTATTACATTCCGTGTACCGTGGGTAGATGACAACGGACAGGCTCATGTAAATAGAGGTTTCCGTGTACAGTTTAACAGTGCAATCGGACCGTACAAGGGTGGACTTCGTCTTCACCCATCTGTAAATCTTGGTATTATCAAGTTCCTTGGTTTTGAGCAGACCTTTAAGAACTCACTGACAGGACTTCCAATCGGAGGCGGCAAGGGTGGTTCTGATTTTGATCCGAAGGGCAAGTCAGACCGTGAAATTATGAAATTCTGCCAGAGCTTTATGACAGAGCTGTATCGTCACATTGGCGCAGATACAGATGTACCGGCTGGTGACATTGGTGTAGGCGGAAGAGAGATTGGCTATCTGTATGGACAGTATAAGAGACTGACTGGTCTGTATGAGGGCGTTTTAACTGGTAAGGGTCTGACATACGGTGGTTCTCTTGCAAGAACAGAGGCTACTGGTTATGGTCTTGTATATATGGTTCGCGAGATGCTGTTAAATGCAGGTATGACCATGGAAGGAAAGACAGTTGCTGTTTCCGGTTCAGGAAATGTTGCAATTTACACAACTGAGAAGGCTCAGCAGTATGGCATGAAGGTTGTTACATTAAGTGATTCTAACGGTTGGATTTATGATCCAAACGGCATTGATCTTGACCTTGTAAAGCAGATCAAGGAAGTTCGCCGCGGAAGAATCAAAGAGTACGCAGAAGCAAAGCCGGGTGTTGAGTATCATGAAGGCAAGGGTGTATGGAGCGTTAAGTGTGATATCGCACTTCCATGCGCAACTCAGAATGAGTTAGACCTTGAGGATGCAAAGCAGTTAAAGGCAAATGGATGCTTCCTTGTAGCAGAGGGTGCAAACATGCCATCCACCAGAGAGGCAACAGACTTCTTCTTAGAGAGTGGAATGATGTTCATGCCAGGAAAGGCTGCAAACGCAGGCGGTGTTGCAACATCTGCACTTGAAATGAGCCAGAATAGCGAGAGACTTTCCTGGACATTCGAGGAAGTAGACGAGAAGCTGCACAACATCATGATCAATATCTTCAAGAAGGTAGACGAAGCAGCAAAGAAATACGGCTACGAAGGAAACTATGTAATGGGTGCAAACATCGCAGGTTTCGAGAAAGTCGTAGAAGCTATGAACGCACAGGGTATTGTATAATCCTCTCAACATAATAAATATATTAATAAGAGCCGGGCAGTGCTGCCCGGCTCTTATTGTTCCCAAAATTTTCACAATTTTTTTTCCCAAATGTATTGACAATACGTCCCGATAGTGCTATTTTATAATCGTTAGCACTCAGGGATGATGAGTGCTAATAGAAACAAAGGAAAAGGAAGTGAGCTTGTGGAACTAGATGACAGAAAATGGAAGATTTTTACAGCAATCATTAAAAATTATCTGGAGACTGGTGAACCGGTAGGCTCACGGACGATTTCTAAGTACACGGACTTAAACTTAAGTTCAGCCACGATTAGAAATGAGATGGCAGATCTTGAGGAGATGGGGCTTATCATTCAGCCACATACATCTGCCGGACGAATCCCGTCGGATAAGGGCTATCGCCTGTATGTGGATCATCTGATGAAGACACGTGAAAAGGAAAACAATGAGCTTCAGGAAGTTGTAGTCAAGAGAGTAGACCGGCTTGAGCTTTTGTTAAAGCAGATGGTTAAGGTTCTTGCAGCAAATACCAATTATGCGACGATGATTACAGGACCGCAGGTTGGTACAAATAAGCTTAAGTTTTTACAGCTTTCACGAATGGAGGAAGGAAAGCTTTTAGCCGTTATCGTAGTCGAAGGAAATCTTGTAAAGAACACGATTTTAAATATCGAAAGCGACATCAGCGAGGAAGAGCTTCTTAAATTAAATGTCCTCATTAACAGCGCCTTGAATGGTTTGACGATAGACCAGATTAATCTGGGAATCATCACACAGCTAAAGGAGCAGGCAGGAGATTACAGCTGCGTTGTAGGAAGTGTGCTTGAGGCGGTCGCAGAGGCGATCAAACATGAATCGGCACCGGTAATTTATACGAGCGGTGCAAATAATATATTCCGTTACCCAGAACTTTCGGATGAGAAAAATGCACAGCGTCTGATTTCCACATTTGAGGAAAAGGAAGAGCTTGCAAAGCTGCTTGAGGATAATTTAGATAAGAACTCGGAGAGCGGTTCACAGAGCAATTCGGGCATTCAGGTTTATATCGGTGAGGAGAACGGCATGCAGGACATGAAAGACTGCAGCGTAGTAACCGCAAGATATGATTTGGGTGATGGCGTTCAGGGAACTCTTGGTGTGGTAGGACCAAAGCGTATGGATTACGAAAAGGTTGTAGGCACATTGAAGAATTTAAGAGATCAGCTGGATGCAATTTATAAAAAAAATGAACCTTAGGTCAGGCCTGAGGAAAGATCCTGAAAAACAGGAGATAGAAAGGCGGATGTATCGTGACAGACATGGAAAAAGAAACAGTTACTGATGAGATTCTTGAAGAGACCGAGCAGGAGTCTGCTGAAGATATGAGTCAGGAGCAGACAGATGCACAGGCTGCCGAGAATCAGCCGGATGACAAGGATGTGCAGACAGATGATAAGAAGCGCTTCTTTGGCAAGAAAAAAGATAAGAAAGATAAGCAGATCGAAGATCTGACAGCGCAGCTTGATGATTTGAGAAAACGTAATCTTGCAGAATTTGAGAACTTCCGCAAGAGAACTGAAAAAGAAAAATCAACCATGTTCGACATGGGAGCAAAGTCAGTTGTAGAGAAGCTTCTTCCAATTATAGATAACTTCGAGCGTGGATTCGCAGGTCTTAGCGAGGAGCAGATGAGCGATCCATTTGTAAGCGGTATGGATATGGTTTACAAGCAGCTTGTAAAAGCACTTGCAGATATGGGTGTTGAGCCTATTGAAGCAGTTGGCAAGCCATTTGATCCAAACCTGCACAACGCTGTGATGCATGTTGAGGATGAGAACCTTGGCGAAAACACAGTTGCTCAGGAGTTCCAGAAAGGCTATTTATATCACGGAAGTGTTGTAAGACATTCTATGGTACAGGTTGCAAATTAAAGTTAGCATATTAGACGCAGCGAAAGCTGCATATTTGATAAAGAAAGATTTGATTACAAAACATTAAAAGATCAATCTAGGAGGAAATTAGATTATGGGAAAGATTATTGGTATTGACTTAGGTACTACAAACTCTTGTGTAGCAGTTATGGAAGGTGGAAAGCCAGTTGTTATAACAAATACAGAGGGTGTTCGTACAACACCATCCGTTGTTGCATTTACAAAGACTGGTGAGCGTCTTGTAGGTGAGCCGGCAAAGCGTCAGGCTGTTACAAATGCAGACCATACCATTTCTTCTATTAAGAGACATATGGGTACTGATTATAAAGTAACAATTGATGATAAGAGATATACTCCTCAGGAGATCTCCGCAATGATCCTTCAGAAGTTAAAGGCAGATGCAGAGGCTTATCTGGGTGAGAAGGTAACTGAGGCAGTTATCACTGTTCCGGCATATTTCAACGATGCACAGCGTCAGGCAACAAAGGATGCTGGTAAGATTGCAGGTCTTGATGTAAAGCGTATCATCAACGAGCCTACAGCAGCAGCTTTAGCATATGGTCTTGATAATGAGCATGAGCAGAAGATTATGGTATACGACCTTGGTGGTGGTACATTCGATGTTTCTATCATTGAGATAGGTGATGGCGTTATCGAAGTACTGGCAACTGCTGGTGACAACCACTTAGGTGGAGATGACTTTGATAACAAGGTTACTCAGTGGATGTTAGATGAGTTCAAGAAGACTGAGGGTGTTGATCTGTCTAACGATAAGATGGCACTTCAGAGATTAAAGGAAGCAGCAGAGAAGGCAAAGAAAGAGCTGTCTACTGCTACTACCACAAACATCAATCTTCCGTTCATCACCGCTACTGCTGAGGGACCGAAGCACTTAGATATGACACTGACAAGAGCAAAATTCGATGAGCTGACAGCAGATCTGATCGCTCGTACTGAGAGACCAGTAAGAGAGGCTCTTGAGGGTGCTGGACTGACAGCAGCAGAGCTTGATAAGGTTCTTCTTGTAGGTGGTTCAACACGTATGATTTCCGCACAGGATAAGGTTCGTGCACTGACTGGTAAGGAGCCGTCTAAGACACTGAACCCAGATGAGTGTGTAGCAATCGGTGCTTCCATTCAGGGTGGTAAGTTAGCAGGTGATTCAGGTGCAGGTGATATCCTTCTGCTTGATGTTACTCCGTTAACTCTTTCAATCGAGACTATGGGTGGTGTTGCTACTCATCTGATCGAGAGAAATACTACAATCCCGACAAAGAAGAGCCAGATCTTCTCTACCGCAGCTGATAATCAGACAGCAGTAGATATCAACGTTGTACAGGGTGAGAGACAGTTTGCACGTGACAACAAGTCCTTAGGACAGTTCCGTCTGGACGGTATCGCACCAGCAAGAAGAGGTGTTCCGCAGATCGAAGTTACTTTCGATATCGATGCAAACGGTATTGTAAATGTATCTGCTAAGGATCTTGGAACTGGTAAGGAGCAGCACATCACCATCACTGCAGGTTCCAACATGTCTGATTCTGATATCGAGAAGGCTGTTAAGGAAGCAGCTGAGTTCGAGGCACAGGATAAGGCTCGTAAGGAAGGCGTAGATGCTCGTAATGAGGCAGATTCCTTCGTATTCCAGACTGAGAATGCAATGAAAGAAGTTGGCGATAAGCTGGATCCGACCTTAAAGGGTCAGGTAGAGAGCGACCTTCAGGCACTGAAGGATCTGGTAGCTTCTACCGATATCAACAACGTAACACCAGATCAGACTGAGCAGTTAAAGGCAAAGACTGAGACATTAAAGAACAGTGCACAGCAGCTGTTCTCCAAGATGTATGAGCAGGCACAGGCAGCTCAGGGTGGCGCACAGGCAGGCCCAGACATGAACGCAGGTGCAGGTTCCTCATCTTCTTCTGACGATGTTGTTGATGGAGACTACAAGGAAGTTTAATAAAAAAACGCTTAATTAGAAAGTTTGAAAAAAATATCAACTGTGGGTTGAAATAATTAAGAAGTTTTAGTAAGATAAAAAATGGCATTGCTCTTGGGGACTTCTCCAGGAGTTTTGCCATGTTAAGAGTAAGAAAAGTATTGGTAGCCCTTTTGGCCGAAGCGGCTTTGAGCGGTTGCCCAGATGGGAGTATTTATGGCAGAGAAGAGAGATTACTACGAAGTCCTTGGTGTAGCGAAGGACGCTGATGATGCCGCCATAAAAAAGGCATACAGAGAGATTGCCAAGAAGTATCATCCGGATATTAACCCGAGCGCAGAAGCTGCAGAAATTTTTAAGGAGGCCTCAGAGGCTTACAGTGTATTAAGTGATAAGGAAAAGCGTGCACAGTATGATCAGTTTGGTCATGCAGCATTTGATGGCAGCGGCGGAGGCTACGGCGGTGGTTTTAGTGGCTTTAGCGGCGATATGGGAGACATCTTTGGAGATATCTTTGGAGATTTATTTGGCGGCGGACGAAGCAGAAGAAATGACGGTCCTATGAAGGGCGCAAATCTTCGAACAGCAGTACGTATTACTTTTGATGAGTCTGTAAAGGGCTGCGAGAAGGAGCTTAAGTTAAATCTGAAGGATCCTTGTCCGACTTGTCATGGCTCAGGTGCAAAGCCAGGAACTTCTCCGATTACTTGTCCGAAATGTCAGGGACGCGGTCAGGTTACAATCACACAGCAGTCAATGTTTGGTATGGTTCGTAACGTTCAGGTCTGCCCGGATTGTCATGGAAGCGGTAAGATCATAAAGGACAAGTGTACGGATTGTCGTGGTACCGGATATCAGACAAAGTTAAAGACCATTCAGGTTACGATTCCAGCTGGTATTGACAATGGTCAGAGTATTCGCATCCGAGGAAAGGGTGAGCCTGGTATTAACGGCGGCGAGTGGGGTGATCTTCTTGTTGAGGTTGCAGTATCACAGCATCCGATCTTTAGACGTCAGGACTACGATATTTTCTCAACAGTGCCAGTATCTTTTGTACAGGCAGCGCTTGGTGCAAAGATTAGAATTGATACAATTGACGGTCAGGTGGAGTATGAGCTTAAAGCAGGAACTCAGACTGATACGCAGGTACGTTTAAGAGGCAAGGGTGTTCCGAGTCTTCGCAACAAAAATGTACGCGGTGATCATTATGTTACTTTTGTAGTACAGGTACCAACCAGTATGACAAAGGAGCAAAAAGAGGCACTGCAGGCATTTGATGAGGCAATGAATGGCAAGACGACTGCCAATACAACGACAACTAAGAAAAAGCATCCAATCAAAGATTTCTTTGAAAAAGATAAGGATAAATAAATAGTTTTTAGCAGGGAGAGCTGCTGCAAAATGGATGTCATCATCCGTGGAGCGGCAGCTCTTTTTGGGCTATTGTCTTTTAATAGCAGAAGGGAGAAGCGTGGACATGATAACAATACGAAAAGCCAAGCTGACTGATCTTGATCGCATGATGGAAATTTATGCCAGGGCAAAGCGATTTATGGATAGTACTGGAAACACAACGCAGTGGGAGATTGGTTATCCAACACGAAAAATGATACAGGATGATATTGAAAATGGATACAGCTTTGTCTGCATGGGAGAGGATAACATTCCCCATGCAGCATTTAAGTTCTTTGTGGGAGAAGATCCGACGTATCGTGTGATCGAGCAGGGCAGCTGGAAAAATGACAATACATACGGAACAATTCATCGTGTTGCAAGTGACGGTACAATCAAGGGAGTATTTTCACAGATAGTTTCCTTTTGCGAAGTGATTTGCCCAGAGCTTCGCGCCGATACACATAAGGATAACAATGTCATGCAGCATTTGTTTGAAAAGAATGGATTTGAGCGCTGTGGTGTTATATATGTAGAGAATGGAACATCGCGATTTGCTTATCAGCGCTGTGCGCGATAAAATAACGTGGCATTAAAGTTCCGGGAGGCAAAGAAGAAAATGACAAAAATACTACTGGTAGAGGACGATGGCCAAATCGCTGCGTATCTAGGTGAACTGCTTCGCGCAGAGGGTTTTGATACGCAAATTGCAGGCTCTAAAAAAGAGGCGAGCGAATGCCTTTTGGTACAAGCTTTTGATCTGGTGCTCCTTGATGTAAGTCTGCCAGATGGAAATGGCTTTTCTATCTGTGCAGAAATAAAAAGAGAATACGAGATTCCGGTGATCTTTCTGACTGCATCAGGTGATGAGTACAGCGTAGTCGCAGGCCTTGATATGGGTGCAGATGACTACATAGCAAAACCATTTCGACCTCGTGAGCTGATCTCAAGAATCCGCTCAGTTCTTCGCCGCTGCAAAAAAGAACAGCGCATTTTAAGCTGTGGCGATCTTAAGGTCAATGTGTCATCAGCAACAGTGACAAAAGGCGAAAAAGAGTTGTTTTTATCGGCACTTGAGTATCGTCTGCTGCTTATTTTACTGCAGAACAAAGGTCAGATTTTGACGAGAAATCAGCTGCTTGAGGAGATATGGGATGCATCTGGCGAATATGTAAATGATAATACGCTGTCTGTGTATATGAAGCGTCTGCGTGAGAAGATTGAGAAAAATCCACAAAGTCCACGCCTGCTTCATACTATTCGAGGTATTGGATATCGCATGGAGGATCGGACAGAATGATGAAAAGGGGAAATTTCCTATGAGACCAGAATATAATAAATTAATCATGGCAGACAGTATGCTTGCAGCCGCCGCACTTATCGTTTTCTTTGTGTGGGGTTGGCAGGCAGCTGTCTGCATTGTTTTTTCTGCATTTGTTTTGTCTGGCGTGTTTATATCTGAGATTTGCAGGCGTGAGACGCAGGCATCTAGTCTGTCAGACGAGATCGACCGTATTCTTTATGGGGAAGAACACTGGAATCTGGACGAATACAGCGAGGGAGAGCTTGCCATTTTGCAGGATAAAGTAAGAAAACTTGTCATAAGACTGCGTGAGCAGGCAGATCAGCTTCAAAAAGAAAAGAATTTTCAGGCAGAGATGATGGCTGATATTTCTCATCAATTAAAAACACCGCTTACTGCAATGCGTCTGATGATCAGCAGCATTAGAAAGCTTGAGGGAAGCGGAGAGGACGAAGTGCGCCAGCGTGCAAGACGTCTTACCGAGATGCAGCAGCTTGTAGATCGTGTAGATTCGCTTGTCGTAGTGCTTCTTAAGATGGCAAAGCTTGATTCAGGAACTGCTATTCTTCAGAAGGAGAAGATTTTTATTAAGGAGCTTATTTTACATAGTGCAGAGCCGCTTGCGATTTCCATGGACTTGCACGGTGTAAAGCTTTGTCTGAATGGAAATGACACAGACAGCTTTCAGGGTGATTTTGGCTGGAGTGCAGAGGCAATTACTAATATTTTGAAAAATGGCATAGAGCATATGGAAAACGGCGGTAATCTTTGTGTGAGTTGGCGAGAGACATCTGTTTACAGTGAGATCGTGATCACGGATGAGGGAAGCGGCATAAGCGATGAGGAACTGCCACATATTTTTGAGCGATTTTACAGAGGAAAAACGGCGCGCAACAGCGGATTTGGAATTGGTATGGCAATGGCACAGAGTATCTTTGCAAAACAAAATGGAACAATTAAGGCGCAAAACAGAGAGGAGGGCGGCGCAAAATTTGTCATTCATGTGCGCAAGTGACAAAAATGTCACCAAAAAGTAAGTGAGTTGTCACTTATAGCGTGTACCATAATAATTGAAAACGGAAAATTCAGGAAATCAGGAGGGATGAGAATGGAGATTTTGCGGGCATCACATTTGTGTAAGACATATGGAAAGGGCGAGAATGAAGTAAGAGCTCTTGATGATGTCTCTTTTTCGATTGAAAAGGGAGAGTTTGTTGCAATTGTTGGTACATCTGGTTCTGGAAAGTCTACGCTGATGCACATATTAGGCGGAGTGGATCGTCCAGACAGCGGAAGTGTGTACATGGACGGACAGGATATATATAAGCAAAATGATGAGCAGCTGGCAATTTTTCGCCGAAGGCAGGTGGGACTGATTTATCAGTTTTATAACTTAATTCCTGTGCTTGATGCTGTTGAAAATATGACACTTCCGGCGCTTCTTGACGGTCGAAAGGTGGAAAAATCGCGCATCGATCAGATGATAAATGATCTTGGCTTAAAAGGGCGTGAGCATCATCTTCCAAATCAGTTATCTGGTGGTCAGCAGCAGCGTGTTTCAATTGGAAGGGCGCTAATCAATTCGCCAACGGTGATTTTAGCCGATGAGCCGACTGGAAATCTTGATTCGAAAAACAGTCAGGAGATCATGAATCTTCTTCGATTGTCGAATGAAAAATATCATCAGACCTTGATTATTATCACGCACGACGAGGAGATTGCAAACCAGGCAAAGCACTTAATCCGCATCGAGGATGGGCGAATTTGCAGAGATGAGGTGATCAGCTGATGAAGATTTTATTTTTGTATACAAAGCGGATGTTAGCAGCGAATAAGGCGAGAACGGCAGTCACATTTGCGGGAATTGTTTTGTCATTTGCATTGCTGACAGCAGTACTTACGGGAACCTCAAGTCTGTTTCATTTTTTCAGCGAATATATGAAAATGCGCGATGGCGATTATTATGGCGTGATTTATAATTGTGACGAAGAAGATGAGGCGCGCTTGGCACAGTCTGGGGAAGTGATGCAGATCTGTCGCATGGGCATTGTCGGCGTTGCCGAGAAGAATTTTGGTATTGAACATGAAGTTTCGCTGTCGAATAGAGTTTATGTGGCGATCGGAAGCGTGGATGCAGACTTTTTTGCTACGATGGGCGTAAGGTTGATTGAAGGGCGTTTGCCGGAAAATGACAGCGAAGTCATTATCCCACAAATGATGACAACAGCTGGAAAAGAATTTCACGTTGGCGATACAATCACCTGGCAGATTGGCGAGCGTATTGGGTCAGATGGCAGAGTCATACAGCATCAGGAACAAAGAATCGAGGATCGAAGCAGTGCGGATTTTTGCGAGGAAGAGACGATACAGGTAGAACAGACAAAGACCTATACGATTGTCGGAGTTAGCACAAATCCCGGTTATCAAAAGTTTGCGGAGCCTTGTTATCTTGTGCTGACAACAGGGGTGCAGACAACGATTTCTGATATTTATTTAAAAACGAAAAGCATTGATGATACCAGCGACTTTATTGCAAAAAATTTTGGCGATCACCAGTCAAAGATCAATGAGACGCTTTTGCGTTATTTTGGGCAAGGTGTCTCCGATATCCGCTATATGTTATTTGGTATGTGTGCAGTGTTAATGGTGGTGGTTGCGATTGCGAGCATTGCACTGATTTATAATTCGTTTTCGATATCTCTGACTGAGCGAACACGTCAGTTTGGGCTGTTTAAATCTATTGGTGCTACGCGCTTTCAGGTTATCGTGAGTGTCTTTCTGGAAGCGGGCTTTCTGGCAGTATCAGCGATTCCGGCAGGATTGCTAATTGGCTGTGTTGGTGTAAGCTGTGTATTTCGGCTTTTAAAGAACAGTTTTGATGCGATGATCAATTCAAATGGAGTCGCATATGTGGGAAGCATTTCGATGACCTTTTATACGCAAGTCTGGTATCTTGTGGTTGCAGCTGTGACAGGGCTCATCACCATTTTGATCTCTGCGATGGTGCCAGCCATGCGTGCTGGACGGATTTCTCCGATCGAGGCGATTCGCCAGACAAATGATATTAAGGATCCTAAGTTTGCAAGGAATATACGTGGACGCGGTATCTTAGGAATGGTGTTTGGCGTGGGCGGTCTGATTGCACACCGCAATGCAAAGCGCAATAAAAAATCATACCGTGCGATTAGTTTTTCTCTGGCGATCTGTCTGTTTTTGTTTCTTGGTGGAAGCGGATTTATCTACTACATGCGTCTGAGTATGAAGGGACTGAATGTTCCGTATTATTATAATTATCATATTCAGTTTAACAGTATTTATAATGATACATTTGATCAAGAATATCTCACACAGGAATTTCGAGAGAAGCTTGTTGGTCAGCTAAGAACGTCATCGAGTATTATAGAGGCGGTCTATATTCGCAAGGCCAATTTGCATATTGTGGTGGATGAGAGTAATTTGACAGATGTAGGAAAACTTGCTGTAGGGGAATATATTGTAGATGGTCAGATGCATTATCGAGATCAAGTTTATTTTGTGGAAGACACAGAGTATGAGGCATATTTAAAGCAGCTTGGACTAAATCCAGAGGAATATCTGAGGGCTGAAAATCCAAAAATTTTGATTTTAAATGCTGTGAAAGGCGCAGCCGATTTTGATGATGGACGAAGACGTTTTTATGAGGGTGCGATGTTTAAAGACAGCAGTGAATTGACTGAAATCTCAATCATGGAACAAAAGAAGATTGGAGATGCCTCATATGTTTATCCAGATCCTGAGGATCCAAGCATGATGATTTATTTGGTGGGAGATGGCAGGACTGCACAGTCAGATGATGATTTTAAAAAATTTAAAGTTCCAGTGGAAGAGTCCATGGAAAAGCTTTCATTTGAAATCGGAGAGACTGTAAATGCAGAGGATTATCCATACTGGGCATGGGCAGGAGACTGGGGCTTTGTGCTGCCGCTTAGCGCCTATAATGAAGAACTGTTTATTATGCCTAATATTCAGGACTATGCATATGTGAAAACAATTGATTCCGAGCGTGCATTAGAACTAATGTCAGAATTGAGAAATGAGTATGATGAATCATTTGATATTGGAATGCCGCCGCAAACTGATCAGTATGAAGCAAATATGATGCGCATTCTCAATGTGTGTTTGATGTGCTTTTTGATTCTGATTGTTCTTATTTCACTGGCGAATATTGCCAATACAATCACGACGGCAGTGCGGCTTCGCACAAGGGAGTATGCGATGATAAAAGCAGCAGGCTGCAGCAAGCACACATTTTTAAGAATGATTTTCGCGGAGAATTTAAGCTATACGCTTCGAGGCTTTGTGATAGGAGGGTTGATGGGAGTTCTGGCAAACTATGAGTCATATTCCTATTTGAAGTATTCTATCTACACAAATAAAGTCATACCAATTGGGCTGTATGCAGTTGGCGCCGCGGCATTTATACTCGTAATGATTTTTTCCACAGTTTATACGTGGCGAAAAGTCAAGAGAGGAAATATTTGCGAAGAACTGCGGCAGGAGGCAGTGTAGGAGAAGTGGTGGCCCGGAAGCTTTAAGAAGGGTGCTTCGACGAATGACTTTGTCGGCGGGCCCAATTCCGCGGGCTCCTGTTAGGTCCTTTATTGTCATAGCTATTTTGAAAGACCCGCTACAACGTCCCGCCTTGTAAAGCATATCGTCTCAGCACCAGTTACGTTCTCGAAAAAGAATGTTGAAAGGTACGGTTTATCTTTTTCAAAACTCTTAAAAATAAAACTTGCAATTAAATTTTCTTTAATGTATAATAACAAAATAGAAAATATATACTTCTAATAAGTATTAAGAGGAGGTAGAAAGTGTGGCGTTATTTGATGAAGTATACAATTATATAGAAAATAACTATAAAGCAAACGAACCCATTTTTTTGTCGGAATTGAATATTTCTGGCATAAAAGCGGTATCTGTTCGCCAGCAAATGAAAAAGCTAACAGAAGATGGACGATTAAAACGTTTTGATACGGGAATCTATTACATTCCTAAGAAATCAATGTTTCGGTCTGGGTCGGTATTATCTGTCGATGAGGTTATCAGAAAAAAATATTTAGTGGATGGCGTTAATCGTTGCGGTTATCTTGGAGGAATCCTATTTGCAAATCAACTTGGTTTAACGACTCAGGTTCCAGGTGTATATGAAGTCTATACAAACAAGGCTACGACAGAATATAGGGAGACGAAACTGGCAAACTTGCGTGTGATTTTGCGAAAACCGTATTGTGAAATAAATGAAAGAAATATGGCAATTCTCCAGTTTCTTGATTTGATAAAGGAAGTTGTGGATATCTCCGAAGTTGAGGGAGAAGAACTGACAAATCGCTTGTTTGATTATATGAAGAGCAAAAATATTGAGTTTGAAAATATGAAGCCTTTTTTGCCATATTATCCAGAGCGTATTTACAAAAATATGTATGAGGTGGGGTTGTTAAATGGCGTATCTGCATGAAAATAAAGAAGAATTTGCGAATGCAGTTAATTTGGCAAGTGAATATTTTCGTGTCCTTCCCATTATTGTAGAGAAGGATTATTATGTTACCATGATTCTGCGCGAATTATCGAAGCGTTTGGGTTTTGTTGTATTTAAGGGTGGAACATCGTTATCAAAATGTCATAAAGCAATCAAGCGTTTTTCAGAAGATATTGATATTACAATTGATTCCAAGTTATCACAAGGGCAAATGAAGAAACTTAAGGAAGTTATTAAGGAGATTTCGTCAATATTAGGGCTTTCCATTCCTAATATTGATGAGACTCGTAGCCGTAGAAGTTATAATCGATATATTTTGGAATATCAATCTGTACTTTCTGATTCAGACGATGCGGTTCAACCAGCAGTGCTAATGGAGACATCTTTTGCAGAGGTGTCTTTTCCGACAGTTGTGATGCCGGTTCGCAGCTATATTGGAGATATGATGATGGAAGAAGCTCCAAAAGAACTTAAAAATTTTGGCTTGGAACCTTTTGAAATGAAAGTGCAGGGGCTTGATCGTACATTAGTAGATAAGGTTTTTGCTATTTGCGATTACTATATGCAGGATCGGGTAAAAAAGCATTCGCGTCATATTTATGATATCTATAAATTGATCGACCTTGTTCCACAGACAAAGGAATTTAAAGCGCTAGTTGAAGAGGTACGCAATGTGCGTGCAATGACAAATATTTGTCCATCGGCTCAACCAGAAGTAAATGTACCTGATATGCTGAATTTTTTGATAAGAAATGAAATTTATAAAGATGATTATGAGAATGTTACGTCTCGTATTTTGGAAGAAAAGGTAAGTTATGAGGTCGCAATTGAGGCTGTAAAAAAAATTGCCATGTCAGGAATGTTTGAACGACAGTCATCGGAGGAAGAAAACAATACTCGCTACTTGGAAAAGAAATTGGCAGATTACAAGGCTGGCAAGCTTAAAGTTGAAGAGCACGAGTTGATTGAAGAGTAATAGAAGTTCACCGTGGCGTGAAAACTGGCTTTTTGAGATTGTGTGATGGCTCAAATTAAATCGCCCGCAAGCGTTAGAGTGAGAATCTAACACTTGCGGGCATATTAAAAGAATTACTTTTTGACTAAGACAAACAAAGCCTTTAACTTTATAAGAAATATTCTACTACATACAACTGATTTGTGCTTTCATCAAAGAACATGATAAGACGATCTCTGTTGTCCTCTTTTCTTAGTAAAGTCGTATGTTTCCATTCGTTCTGTTTAGGGCGTTCTTCCGATGGCACTTCGATATCATCTAGCCATTCATTCATTTTAATGGCTAATTCACTGTCTAGTTCACCAGCTTCCCAATCGAAACTTTTTAAAATGATAGCTGCATTTTCTTCATCGTATTGGAGAATGTGGTATCGGGTGCCATCACCGGTAAAGCTGGCACCAGAATTTTTTTCATATATTACAACATCCGTTTCAGGCAAGCTTAAGTGCCAGTTGAGATTCATGCAATCGGCATATCTACGTGTTGAAGTAAAATCGATTCCTTTGCAGCCATACAAGCCAAAACAAATGATGAGTGCTATTAGACATAGTTTTAATCGTTTCATTTGGGAAGTTCCTTTCTATAAGGAATAAAATATGTTAATTTGCGTCCGTGCTAATTGAAAATCGTCTGTAGCTATCAGTTCCAGCTTTGATATATAAATATCGCGTATCACTATAAACTTCAACGCCTACATCAATATGAGAAGCTTCAAGATTTTCATCTGGGTAATTGATGTTATCTTCTTTTGCTATTTCACCAATTTGATAAGCATCCTCCGGCAATGTTTTAACGAAAATAGCATCGTTAGAATATAAATTTCCTTCCCAGAAAATATATGTCCACTGAAGTTCTCCGTCAGGATAACCTGTCGGTTGAATACTTACTTCTTCGTTAGATGTAGTATCAGGTGATTGATTTATACACAGAATGGAACCCAACATATACATGACACTTAAAAATGCAATCCAAATACTCTTCATATGCTACACCTCCTCATATAATCGTATGGAATCTTTAAAAATGAGTTTCTTAAATTTTTCTTACAACTTCTTAAAAAAACTGTCAACTAATCATTTTTATCACATCCTTCTTATTATTTTCTTTTTAATATCTTTATTTATCTAATTTATATATAACATAATACAAATATTTTGTCAATAATGTTTGATGATTTTATACAACTTTATGATGACTCCATAAAAAATCCATTCTTTTATGTTACCATTAAATTTAAAGTATATGGGCAGTAAGGGAGGCAGGCTTATGCAGAAAATTTTAGTTGTTGAAGACGATATTGACATTCAGGATATATTAAAAAATCATTTGATTGATGCTGGATATGAGGTTGTGATTGCGGGCGATGGCGTAGAGGCAATTGCAAAATTTGATGATACTGTTCATCTTGTCCTGTTAGACATCCTATTACCAAAGATTGATGGCTATGGTGTCTGTGAGGTCATTCGCCAAAAGTCGCAGGTTCCGGTTATTATGCTTACGGCACTTGCAGATGAAGATAATCAGCTAAAAGGATTTGAACAGCAAATTGATGATTATATTCCGAAGCCTTTTTCACCTAAAATTTTATTATGCAAGATTGCAGCCATTCTTCGCCGAGGAACGAGTGAAAATCACAATCAATCCATGCTTACGTACAAAGAGTTGAGCATGGATATTGACGGATTTCATGTCTATCACAGAGGAAAAGAAGTGGTTTTAACTAGTAAAGAATTTGCCTTGCTGAAGCTTATGTTGGAAAATCAAGGAAAAGTATTTACGAGACAAATGTTGCTTGACCGATTGTGGGCAGATGATCTGGAGGTAGAAGATCGAATTGTTGACAGTCATATAAAAAACATTCGCAAAAAGCTGGATGTGGACTATATCAAAACAATCAGAGGGGTGGGGTACCGAATTGATAAGGAAAATTAAAACAAGTCTAACAGTGAAACTTTTTTTATTGACGACGATTCTTTTGCTTTTTGTGTGCTTGCTCTCTGTTTTTAGCATGGCAAGATATATTCCTCAAACTTATAGCAATCGGCTTAGCAAAGAATTGCAAAAGCAGGCAAATGATTTCGTGCCAGTATTGGAACGAGCAAACTCTTTAGAGGAGTGTTATATGCTTGCCAGCCAATTTGCAGTACAGACAAAAGCAACTGTTTACATTGAAGATGAGAATGGAACGATTTTGTATTCAAGTGATGAATTGCAAACCACAACAGATCAGGATTCGATTGCTACAATTCAGGAATCCACGGATACTATCATAGTTACAACAGATAATGACGAGCTATTATCGGAGATTGGCTATCCGTTTACTTTATTTGGCAGTGAATATACTCTTTGTGTTCAGGGGGATACGGTATCTATCAATCAAGCGACAGAAGCAATCTGGCAAACCATTCCACTTGTTATTTTTGGGATTTTTCTTATATCAATCGTATGCTCTGGCATTTATTCACGCTACATTATAAAATTAAAAGAAAGCAATATCGAGTTAAAAGTTGAAATCTCAAAACAGCGAGAGCTGGAACAAAAGCAACGTGAATTTTTCTCAGCGGCATCACATGAGTTAAAAACACCTTTGACCATTTTAAAAGGTCATTTAACGGGAATGCTTAACAAGGTCAAAGGATATGAAAATCGGGAAGTGTATATGGAACGATCGTTGGCTGTTGTTGAGAAGATGGAAACATTGGTGAAGGAATTATTGTATCTATCGAAAACAGATGAAAGTCAGAAATCGGAATATAAAATGATTGATTTGGCAGAGCTTCTTCGGGTACAGATAGCGGATGTGACCGAATTATTGTCTGAAAAAGAACTATCGCTTACGGTAGACATTCCAGACAAGCTTTTGTGCGAAGTTGATTCTGCGCAGATGGAACGAGCTCTTCAAAATATATTGATAAATGCCATTCGTTATTCACCAAATGGCGAGGAAATCAATATATCATTATCAAATGAGAAAAATACGAATATCGTTTTTTGTAAAATAGAAAATACAGGTGTTACGATTCCGGAGGAGGAAATTTCTCATTTGTTTGAAGCGTTTTATAGAGTGGATGCCTCACGCAATCGTAACACAGGAGGGACTGGATTAGGTCTTTATATTGTTCGCAAAATCATGGATTTGCACCATGCAAAATATGGAATCAAAAATTCAGACAGAGGTGTGTTGTTTTGGTTTAAAATGCCGCAAAGAAGAAGTGATAGCGACTCCATTTAAACTTCATATTTCCTGCAAATACGATTCAAATTCTTTTGCTATTCTTTAGCTGTCCTGAAAAGGGCAGCTATAATTTTAAAAGTGAGGTAAAAGAAAATGGGAAAAGCAAAGACAATGGGGGCTTTGGCCCTGACAGCATTGATGGGAATGGGAGCAGCAGGTCAGATGAATGGGACTGCAGAGGCTCGTACACTGGATTCATCAGCAAGTAAGGCAACGAAATCCATATCGAAAGAAATGGTTGTATCGACGACGGATGATTCAGATGGTGTCATGAGCTACAAGGATAAGACGAGTGGAAAGAGCTTTGTCAGTGAAGACAATGGCGCAACCTGGGTATCGGAAGAAGCGTATAATAGCAGTTATCCTGCAATCAACTATGAGTGGTGGACTTATGATGAGTACAAGGTGTGGCTGGAACAGGAAAAGAAAACACTTCAGGAAATGGCAGATGAGCATACAAGGGTTAAAACCAGCGAAGGAACTTTCTTGTGGACACAAGAATTGACCGATCAGTATATTGATGAGTACGAGCAAACCTTAAAGGATATCAAAAAAGGACTTCTTGTATCGAAGTCTGTGGATGGAGATACCGAGTGCATGACAACATTTCATTCGGATTGGGTTGGCAGCACGGCCGATTAACGACAATTGGTAAAAACGTTTTTTTAAGAATTTATTAAATAACAGAACAGTCATTGAAAATACTCCGAAATCGTAGTATAGTAAAAACTACGATTTCGGAGTATTCTTGTTTAAGGAGGACAATTATGAAACAAACTATGAAACAAATTGAGGAACAGAATCGAAATCAGAATTCAAAACTGAATCCAAGATTGAATCAAAAATTGGAAGCCGTCAATCAGGTTTACGAAATGATTGATGATATTTACGACAGCTATGCTGGCTCGTTTGGTATTACCGATGCAGAGCTTTGGGTTCTCTATGCGCTATTTGAACACAATGGAGATTATTTGCAAACAGACATTTGCCGCCAATGGTATTATAGTTTGCAAACGATTCATACCACCATCAAAAACATGGAGAAAAAAGGTCTTATTACGTTGATCTGTCAGCCGGGAAATAAGAAAAACAAGTATATTCACCTGACAGAAGCAGGAGAAAAGATTATGGAAGAAATTGCAGTCCCGTTGACGGAGGCGGAAAAGGAGGCATTTTCAGCGCTGACACAGGAGGAGCAGGATTTGCTGCTGCCGCTTTTACAAAAACATGCAAATGCGTTGAAAGCAGCAGTTGAAAAAATTCATCGTCCCAAAGACGCACATTAAAAGTTTCTTATAGCAGAAAGGAAATGTAAATTGTATGTTCAAACTATTAAAGTATTTGCGTCCCTATAAGGGGCGCGCGATTTTTATGATTTTTCTGCTGTTTGCGCAGGTGTTGGGAACATTATATATTCCCACGCTGACAGCAGCAATCGTAAACAAGGGCATTGTCACTGGAAATGTAAATGAAGTATGGCGAATTGGTGGTATGATGCTTGTGGTTGCCATAGATAAATAGTGTAATTGAGATATCCTGCAAATGTGACCCACAATAGGTAAGGAATCAATAAGTAGCTTGCAGGCTTTGAGATCGGATAGAATTGTTTTATTGTGTATAAAATCAAAAGCCATAGCAGAACTAGCCAAATAAAAGAGAATAAATACCATTGCAGGTTAAAGAAGAAAATGGACCAAAAGAAATTGACAATGAGTTGAAGCCCGTATGCGGCCAATGCCTGTTGACTGGGGCGTTTTGATGTGTAAATAAGATAAGATGCAAATCCCATTAGTGTATACAATAGTGTCCACACAATAGGGAATAGCCAATTCGGTGGTGCTAGGGCGGGCTTATTTACTAGAGCAAAAGCTTCCATGCCATTTCGGGTTATAAGAGCGGATAGGCTGCCAACTGCAAGTGGAATTAGGATACAGACAAATAGTGTTTTCCATCGAATTTTCATAGAGGGACCATGCCTTTGCGCAGATTTATTATTGTAGTAGTATGCGTAAAAGCATGGTTTTATTCGATTTTATTTTATTTCATCTCTTTTCTGCCGAATTGCGTGATCGCCAGCGCAAACACCAGACAAAAGACAAGAACCGCGCAAGGCAAAAATGGAAACAGAGAAAATGCAGCATCCGAAGCTTCTGCTGTAAAATCGTGCAGCGAGCAGGAAACCAAATAGCCGCTGTAGCAATAAGGGTAAGCAATCCAAAGAGGCGTATTTGCAACCAAAACACCTGGAATGACAAGAAGCAGATTAAGGCCCACCGATAGCAGTGGTTTTTCAAAAAGGACAGTAATGGCCCACATTGTCCCAATACAAGGAAGCATTGTAAGAAAAAGGGAGAAGCACCATTTCAATAAATAAAAAATAGGCAAAGTTTCGGTTACGCCCATTGTCTTAGTTGCAATCAATCCGCCAATGACAAACACAGCAAGAAAGACAACCATTTCCATAAAAAGATAAAAAATTAGTACACAAAATTTGACTGCGGAAAGCGCATAGCGGCTAACAGGCAGCGCAAGCATTTTTAGAATCCCATTATTTCTAGTTTCACGGCTTGCAATCATGACGCAGACGACGATCATGCTAAAGGGCAACAGATAATATGCGTAAACAAGTGCGCTTTGAATGAACATAGCGGACCATGCATTTGTATATTCTGGTGTGAAATAGCTGCTTAAATTTGCAATTCCAGAAGAAACCACAAGCAAAGGGGCAATAAAAATCAGGGGTACGATTTTGGAACGCTTGCATTTCATAAATTCAATTTTGAGCAATTCTGAAAAGCTCATTTTACTTATTTTATTTATTTCACTCATTTCAACATCCTCCTTATTCGTAGTGCGTATAGTTTGCCAGTCCCAAACCGATGGCAAGAAACAGAACGGTTTCTGTGAGAGCAACAAGAGCAATTGATTTGTCAGGTTGGGCGCTCATCGCAACCGCAGGCTTTAGCATGACAACAAAAGGATGAAACATCAAAATGGCAAGATCGGAATTTGCCAATGCCATTCCGCTTAAAAAGCCAGCGACACCGATGCCAAGAGGAATCCATATATTTTCAAAGCGCGAGGAAATCAGCAGCAAGAAAGATAATACCGGCATAGAGGTGATAAACGAATAGGCGGCGAACCGAATAAGTGTCGGTAACTCAAATGTACCCTGCGGCAAATCGGTCATGCCAATTTTTATAAGTGCAAGATTTTGCAAAGTGATTGCAATCAAAAGCAGAATTGTCAGAATCAAAAATTTGTACAGGTACATTTTGGGGACGCTTACAGGCAGCATATATAATTTTTTTACGGCATTTCCTTTAAATTCCATATTGTAAATCATACAGGTGGCAACGATGATGCCAAACATATTTAAAATCAGAAGCGTACCATAAAGCTGGGTCAGTAAAACATCCATCGGGGCAAGCGGCAGAGATAAAAGTGTGTTTTTCCTCACAAAGAAATTGACAAGGGCATAAGCGGCACCTAAAATGCCAACGACAATCAGTACGGGAATCACACCGGTTCGTTTTTCTTTTTGAAGTTCGATTGTAAGAAGACTCATAGCTTTGCCCTCTGCTTTCTGGTGGTATTGTCATTGTCAATCATTGAGAGGAACATTTCTTCTAGATTGTCAGCTGCAAATCCAGCCTGCAAGGCGTTTCGCCGCAGTTCATCTAGGCTGCCTTCAAATAATAGTCGGCCATGATTGAGAATGCCAATGTCATTTGCCATCAACTCAATCTCGGATAACATATGGGATGAGATTAAGACGGTACAATCATAAAGCGTGGGCAGAGATTTTACGAGATTGCGAATTTCATGGATACCGGATGGGTCAAGACCATTGGTCGGCTCATCTAAAATCAGAATAGGCGGTCGGCCAAGCAAAGCACCAGCAAGACCAAGACGCTGCTTCATACCAAGTGAATATTTTTTTGCCAGTCGGTCACCAAATTCAGTTAGACCAACTAATTCTAAAGCCTCGTCCACAGTACTTTTCGGCAGTTTTAAAATTCTACGAATAATATCAAGATTTTCTCGTCCTGTCAGATTGGAATAAAACGAAGGCGATTCGATAAAGGAACCAATCTCCTTTAAGATTGCAAGGCGATCAGCTGGGAAGTGTTTTCCGTCAATGGTAAAGCTGCCAGCTGTCGGCTTGGTCAGACCCAAAAGCATTTTCATCGTGGTAGATTTTCCAGCCCCATTTGGACCGAGAAAACCATAGATACTGCCTTTGCGGATGTGAAGCGAAACATTGTTGACAGAAGTGAAGTTTTTGTATTTCTTTGTCAACTGTTCGGTGGTGATAATGCAGTCTGTAGTATGATCGGTAGCGCGATCTGTAATATAGTTCATAAGAACATCTCCTCCTGATAGATAAGTGTGGTTTTTTCGATGCTTTTATCGTACAACGTGAACCTGACAATAATCTTCTCGCGTCCTTACTTTTACCTTACTTTTTTGAGATATGCCCCTCAGATGAGATTCTCTGTGATATACTATCGCTAGTTGTGGCTGTGGTTGCAGTCATAACTATAATTGTGATTATGATTGTAGCTGTAATGATAGCGATAACGATACATATGGTTGTAGTTGGAGGAAACACGATGGACAATTCATTTTTATATACGAAAACACTCCTGCTTGTAGATGACGAGCCGGATTTGCTGAAAATGCTATCCGATATTTTAAAAGATGCTGGTTTTCAAAAAATTCTTATGGCTGCTACGGGGAAAGAAGCGGTTGCAGAGGCAAAAAAAGGAAAACCGGATCTGATCATTTTGGATGTGATGCTGCCAGATAAAGATGGTTTTTCTTTGATGCAGCAGCTTCGCTCATTTACTGATGTGCCGATCATCTTTTTGACTGCGAAGGATGAGGCAGCGGACAAACTTGCCGGGCTGGGGCTTGGAGCAGATGATTATATTGTAAAACCATTTTTGCCGCAGGAATTGATACTTCGCATTTATGCAGTACTGCGTCGCTCTTATAAGGAAGACAATCCACTGGTTGTGCTGGATGGATGTACGGTAGATTTTGATAGAGCAGAAGTCTACAAAGGAAACGAGATTTTCTTTTTAACGGCAAAGGAACACATGCTGTTAAAAACACTTGCCCGCAATGAAGGAAAAATTATCACCGTTGATGCGCTTTGCGAAGCACTATGGGGCGACAATCCATTTGGCTATGAAAATAGTTTGAATGCCCATGTGCGGCGTGTACGAGAAAAGATCGAAACGGATCCGTCAAATCCCAAGTCATTGATCACAATTAAGGGTTTGGGCTACAAATTGATTATGCGAAAGTGAGGTCATAGATCATGAAATCATTTGGCGCATATATTTCAAAATATCTGGCATCGTTTGCCGCATTTATTCTACTTCTATTATTTATCAATGTAATAATTTTTGTTGTCGCATTTCATAAAACTGTGACAGAAGATTATGGAGCCGCGTCTCCTCGAACAATGTTGGAGCTAACTGCCGCTTCGGTAACTCATGATGCCTTATCAGAGGAGGCAGCACAAAGATTGCGTGAGCAAAATATTTGGGCGCTGTATCTGACGCCTGATGGCAATTGCTTTTGGGCATTTGACTTGCCTGCTGAGATTCCACAAAGCTATACGATTCAGGATGTTGCATTATTTTCCAAGGGGTATTTGGCTGATTATCCTGTTTTTGTCTGGAATACGGCCGATGGTCTTTTGGTACTAGGCTATCCGAAAAACAGCTATATGAAGTTAACCAGTAATTATTATTCAATCGCGGCAATTCAGAGACTTCCGCTTTTTCTTATGGGAATGCTGGGAACGGATCTTATATGCTTGTTTATTGCGTATTATTGTTCACGGCGCAAGATCATTCGAAATACGGAACCGATTGTAGCGGCAGTGGAAAAACTATCGGATGGCAAGGCAATTTCCCTTCATGTGGATGGAGAACTGGCTGAAATTGCAGAAAGTGTAAATAAGGCATCAAACATTTTAAGTAAACAAAATGAGGCGAGAGCCAACTGGATTAGCGGTGTTTCTCATGATATTCGCACACCGCTTTCCATGATTATGGGATATGCAGAGCGCATTGCACAGAATAAAGAGGCTAGTGCATCAATCAAGGAGCAAGCCGAGATTGTGCGAAATCAAAGCGTGAAGATCAAAGAGCTTGTACAGGACTTAAATTTGGTATCGCAGTTAGAATATGAAATGCAGCCGCTTCATCTGGAAGTCATTCGCTTATCAAAGCTTATCCGTTCTTACGCAGCGGAACTACTTAATTCTGGCATTTCAGATACCTATACGATCGAAATTGAAATTGCAGAGAATGCTGAAAATGCAGTTTTGGAAGGGGATGCTCGTTTAATTCTGCGTGCAATCAGTAATCTTGTGCAAAACAGTATCAAGCATAATCCAGATGGCTGCAAAATTTATCTTGCGCTGGAGTGCACAAAAAAATATGCGAAGAATTGTCTTATCCTCTCTGTTACAGACGATGGCATCGGGATCTCACCTGAGAAACGATGCGAGTTAGAAAAAAAGCCACATTATATGGAAAGCACAGACGAGCGTCTGGATTTGCGGCATGGATTAGGACTTTTGATCGTACAGCAAATCGTGAGTGCTCATAAAGGCACGATGCAAATTGTAGACGCAGTGCCACATGGGTGCAAAACGAGTTTGACTTTTGTTTTGTAATTGACCGAAGCGTGCAGATGCGCTATACTGAAACCATGACGAAGCCAATAGGTAGCCTGCTGTTAAAATATGGCTGTAGATTGGAATCATCAACAACGACATCAAATAAGCGAGGAAGAAAATGAGAGTTTTTGATTTCAGTAACCAGACAGAAGAAAAGGTTAATCCAGAGTGTACATATACGACATTTCGTTCTAACGAAGAGGTCTCTACACCAGAGCATCCAATTTTTGTTCTAGATAATAAAGAAAAAGAGCATGCGCATCATTCCGCTGGATTTTTTACAAATCCGACAAAGAGAACTGCATTTGAGTTTAAGGAAGAAGATTCAAAAGAGTCTTATACTGCCGATATTCTGAAAGTGGATTCACGCTTTGTAAGTTTGGTGCGATGGCTTGGTGACAACCATATCAATGTGCGTTTGTCAGGAGAAAATACAGCAGAAGGATATGCAGTTTATAAGATTCGTGAGATCGCATTTGGCGGCGGTACAAAGCTTTCAGCAGAGGATGGTTTCTTACAGTTTATGATTGACCGTCTGCTTGCAAGCGATGCACCAGCAGAAGAGGCTGAAGATGAAGATAAAGATAAAGAAGAGCTTGGCGATGATATGAAGATCACTAGCCTTCAGAGCATTACAGACTTTTTGACATGTGCAGGAAAGACACTTCCAGACAATATTCGTCTGTGGGCGAGACGAAATCTGGCTGTAGCGCGTTCTCACGAGGTTTCCCCAGAGGAGAAGCGTCATGCGCAGCGTGCGCTTTCTATTATGATGAATATCCAGTGGAAGAGCAATTATTTTGAGGCAATTGATCCAGAGTATGCCCGTCAGGTGCTTGACGAAGAACTTTACGGCATGGAGCGCGTAAAGCAAAGAATTATAGAGACTATCATTCAGATTAACCGTACACACACACTTCCGGCATATGGTCTTTTGCTTGTAGGACCGGCTGGTACTGGAAAATCTCAGATTGCCTATGCAGTTGCCAGAATCCTGAAGCTGCCGTGGACCACACTCGATATGAGTTCCATCAACGATCCAGAGCAGTTAACTGGAAGCTCACGTATCTACGCAAATGCAAAACCAGGTATTATCATGGAAGCTTTCTCAGCAGCGCGTGAATCAAATCTTGTATTCATCATCAACGAGCTTGATAAAGCAGCATCAAGTAAGGGCAGCGGCAACCCAGCCGATGTACTTTTAACACTTCTTGATAATCTTGGATTTACTGATAACTATATGGAGTGTATGGTTCCGACTGGCGGCGTTTACCCTATTGCAACTGCCAATAATAAGGATCAGATCAGTGCTCCACTTATGTCTCGTTTTGCCGTGATCGACATCCCAGACTACACAAAGGAAGAGAAGAAGATCATTTTCACAAAATTCTCCTTGCCTAAGGTACTGCGCCGCATGGGTCTTCGTGAGGGTGAGTGCATCGTCACACCAGAAGCAGTTGAGGCAGTCGTTGATCTTTACGCACATACAACAGGTATCCGTGATTTAGAGCAGGCAGCAGAGCATATCGCTGCAAATGCATTGTATCGCATCGAGGTCAACAAAGTGGAAAATGTTACTTTCGATGTCGCAATGGTGAAAGAGCTGTTTGCGTAAGGGCAGAAGGCATAGAATAAATTAAAATATACGAGTAACTTAATGATACAAAAATATGAGAAGCGTACTGCAACGAGAAATGATTGCGGTACGCTTTTTTTGACAAGTTTTAATCTGATGCTAATTTTTTATTTACTTTGACAATAACTGTCATTGCCGTATTTTATAATTAGGGCAGTAGAGAAAACTATTTGACCTTTTTTTATAGGGATGATATTATAAAGATAATATTTAATTTCTATAGATATTATTCGAGCAACGGTTATAAATACTTAAGTAAAGGGAGAGGTAGCGTTATGAAAAAAAGAGAATTTTGTATTATCCTAGGGTCAGCGGTAGTGGCTGCTGGAATATCAGGCTGTAAGGAATCAGCATCAAAGAAATATTCATCAGCACAGGAATTAATTAATAAAGGCGAATATAGTGAAGCTGTAAAAAAGCTAAGAGAGATCACGAGTTATGAAGATTCTTCTCAGTTATTGCTGTATGCAAGTGCAAATGCAGCTGCGGTAGAAGGAAGTTTTTCAGAGGCAATTACTACATTGCAATCATTGGGCGATTATAAGGATTCACAAAATTTAATTGTATATTATAGCGCCAAGCAAGCTGAAGCACAAGAAGATGTGTATGATATTCAATATATTGCAAGTTTATATGAGTCAATTCCATTGTTTCGTGACAGCAAAGAACAGGAAGAGGCATATTTGTCCGGTTGGTATCAGACTGCTGTAACAGATGCAGAAGCTGAAAACTATGCAGAGGCATATCCTATTTTTGATAATCTTGGTTCGTATAACGATAGTGATAAAATGATTGATTATTATGAAGCAAGGCGCTTAGAGGCAGAAGGGGATTATATTTCGATGCTCAAGGCAAAGCGTGTATATGATACGATGCCACAGGTAGTAGACTGCGCAGATCGAAGCAGTAAAATTTTGGAAACATTGCAGACCGTATATAAAGATGCGCAGAGTAAAATGAAAGAAGGAAACTATGAGCAAGCGCTCAAAATGTTTGCTAGTTTAGGCAGTTATGAGGACTCTGCTGATTTAGCGGATAAGTTGGAAAAGGAAATTGCAAATCAGAAGCTTTATAAGGCAGCAGAAGATTCTCTTTCGAAACAGGATTATGCAGATGCAATCAAAAAATTTGGTGAACTTGGCTCTTATGCAGATGCGAAACAGCGTAAAGAGGCTATTCAGCAAGCTCGATATGAAGCAGCAGAAAAAATGATGAATGATGAAGATTTTGAAGGTGCGATTGCAGAATTTCAAATGTTGGGTTCTTATAAAGAGTCTAAGAAAAATTTAAATTTAGCAAAACAGGAGCTTACAAAACAAAACGCTTATAAAAATGCAGAGCAGTTATATGAAAAAGAGGACTATAAGAGCGCAATCCAGCAGTTTGCTGAACTTGGAGAATATAAGGATGCTGCAAATCGTAAAAAAGAGATTCAGGCTGAACGATATAAAGCAGCAGAAGACTTGATAGAAAACGGAGATCTCGAGGGAGCGATTGCTGAATTTGAAATGCTTGGTTCATATAAGGATGCAAAGCAAAGAGCAGAGGATACGACAACAGAATTAGCAAACAAAACGTCGTATGAAGAGGCGGAAGGCTTGCTTGCAAAAGGTGATTATGCAGGTGCAGTTCATGCCTTTGCACAATTAAGGGATTATAAGGATGCAGCTGAGCGCGAAAAAGAGATTCAAGAACAGCGATATGAAGAAGCAGATAAGTTAGTAGCCGATGAGGATTTTGAGAGTGCGATTGCAATCTTTGAAGAATTGGGTAATTATCAGGATTCTTCGGACAGAATAACAGCAACGGTTCAAGCGGAATATGAAAAGGCAGAACAGTTTTATGTGGAAGACAAGCTTGAGGAGTCAGAACAATTACTTGAAAATCTGACAGCAAGAGAATATCAGGATTCGCAAAAATACCTTGCATACGTAAGAGCAGCAATTGCACAGAAAAATAAAGATTATAATACAGCTATTAAAATACTTAAAGGATTGCAAGACTATAAAGATTCAAAGAATTTACTGATTTACTATGAAGCATTAGAACAATCTGAATCCAAACAGGTTGAGGACATTCAAAAAACTGTTGAAGCATTGAAATCAATTCCGCAAGTGAAAGATAGCAATGAACAACTGGAAAATTATCAAAAAACATGGTATGACAATGCAATTGCATCTGGTGATTCAGGTGAATATGACAATGCAATTAAGATCTTAGAGGCATTAAAGTCTTATGAAGATAGCAGTGACTTGGTAACGTATTATAAAGCTAGACGCTATGAATTTAAAGACACAAATGATGATAGAATGCGAGCAATTGCAATGTACGAAAAAATTCCAGAGGTGAAAGATAGCAAGGAACGAAAAGAGGCAATTGTAGGCATTCAAGAAGGCATTTACGCAAAGGCTGAGGAGCAGCTTGAGGCTGACAAATTTTTCGATGCAAAAGAAACGTTTCAATCACTTGGTAATTACAGTGATGCAAAACAGCGTGTAAAGGATACAGAAAAAGCACGTCAGGATAAAATTAAGCTGTTATGTGCAAACCAAAGGTATGCAGAAGCATTGCATTTCCAGAATTTGCAGTCTGGTGATGTAATAAAATTTGGCGAGTATGAACAGGACAACAATTTTGAAAATGGAAAAGAGGCAATTGATTGGATTGTGCTGGATGTGCAGGATGATGAAGCATTCATACTTTCTGAAAAATGTCTAGATGCTAGAATTTTTTCGGAAACATGGGAGATGAGTGAGTGGACAGGTAGTAATATTCGAGAGTGGTTAAATGGAGATTTTATGCAAACCGCCTTTTCCTCAAATTTGCAGGATCTAATTGTCTGTAAAGAAATAAAAAACGAAAGGGATCCATATTATGCAGTATCATATGGCGAAGAGGATACCTTAGACTACGTATTTTTATTGAGCTATAACGAAGCTACTCAATATTTAAAAAATAAGACAGCATATGGAACTTTGTATGCATGCGCACAATATGATAAGCAACATACGAACTTGACTGCAAGCCCAGATAAAGAGCAATGGTGGTGGTTAAGAACAATTGCTTATGGTGGAGAGACAAGAATGGGATTTAATGGTATGTCAGGTGGAGCAGTAGAAACAGGTAGTATAACTGACGCAGAGATGGTCCGCCCAGCCATGCGAATTGATCTGGCAAAATGTGAGGAAGTTTATCAGCATGCTTATGATACAGGAGAGCTTGATAATTTGCCGATTACCGAAATACCAGAAACAGAAGAAGCTACAGAAGACAGTGAAGAATCTTCAGAAGGGACAGAACAAACTACAAGCGAAGATCCTAGTACAAATGAGAACACAAATAGTAATATGGAAAATGCAGATATAGCAGAAACATACAGCCAAACGCAGGAAACAACCGCTTATACGCCAACAGGTACAACTGGAAACGCAGCGGCTGTTGTGAATCCGGCAATAAGAGATCGGTCAGATTATTTGTGCATTGATCAGAATGAAGCGACAGGGCAAATCTTGTTGTACTTTTATTTGTGTCCGGGTTCAAGCGGAATGTATGATAGTATATCTTGCGATAATGAGTACCTTGCGTGTGGTACATCTGGGAATGCCAAGGAATTAGTAGACAGATCATTGAGTGGAGATCTTGGTGTACTTCCAGGCTATGGAGATAAGAAAACAATTGTATGGAATTCTCCGTATGGCATATGTGCATATTCCAGATCTCAGAGTCAATATTTGAATGGAACCAATGGAGATTACATGTTAAATGAAGGTGAGATTTACCAGATGCTAAATACAATGGGAGTTCCTATCGAAATGGTTCCAAATTCGCAGAAGCAAGATTAACTTAGTGTTATGGTAGATTAAGAGAAGGGAGAAAACATATGGTTAAAAGAATGGTATGTCCGAAATGTGGAATGCAGGGTAAACCGAATGATCGATTTTGCGGTAAATGTGGAATTTTGCTTGTAGAAAAAGAAGTGGAAGATACGAATCAAAGTACAGAAAACATGAATGGTCGTGCTAATGCAAAAGCAAGGCTTAATGAAAACGATATCAAGCAAATGTTTTCTAAATTTTTGTATTTTATTACTCATATGTGGTTTCGAGGATTTGACGGAGGAGAAGAGGAAACTGATCAGGCGAGATATGTTTTAAATCCACAGCCACTTGAGAACCAAATGAAAAAAATAAAAAATTTTTATCCGATATTTTTGATTTGTATTGGTATAGGAGTTTTTAATGAAGTATTTTTTGCAATTGGACTCATTGGTCTTCCATTAACTTGTGTAATTGATGGATGTGTAACAGAGTATCGCATGTATCGTTTGAGAAGATTGAAATTCTGGGCAAATTCTGAAATGACAGATGAAAGAATATTTGAAAAACTTCAGCCAGTTATGTTTTCAAAATATGGAATTTCTATAAGCAGAAATGAGAAGAATCAAGCAGTAATTATAATAAATGATTTTAGCTATACAGTGATATTGAACTTTGATTCTACATTTTGTATTCGATGGGATGCATCCCTAAAACGAATGGCCTCTATCATTTTAATGCGTAGCTCAGTATATTATAAGTATTATAAAGAAATGCTTGGTGCAATGGGAACGATTGCTTATGAGGTACAGGCGCAATTTGGCGTTGTTCAGGATGTGAATGGAAATCAAAATACTCATACATATCAGCAGCAGGAAAAAGAAAAGCAGTCAAGTGGCAAATGGAAAGGAAATTCCTACAACTTTAGTTGGAGTACATTGACAAATGCGAAAACAAATTGGATTGCAGTTGTAAGCAGCATATTAATGATTATCTGTCCATTTTTACCATATGTGAAAGTAACAGTATTTGGTGTTGCATCGACAGAGTCATTGATTGGAGGCGATGGGATTTTCTTTTTAGGTATTGGAATTATTGCACTAATATTAGGCTTAAAAGGAAAAGATACTGGTGTTATGTTTACAAGTATAGCAGCAGGAACGTTGACGATAATAGAGGTAATCAATTTTTCGAATGCTATAAATGAAGAGGAATTTGGCTATCTAATGCAAAAAGAAAGCGGCTATTATCTGATGATTGCTGCGACGATTGTTTTGGTAATAGCAGGTCTTTATAGAAAATTTATGCCAGATGCAAATTAAAGAAAATGATTGAATGGCGAAAAATGCAGCTTACAAAAGGAGGAAAGAAAGATGATATGTCCTAAGTGTGGAAATAAGGTAAAAGAGGGAGATGTGTTTTGTACAAATTGTGGTGCAAAAATAGAAAAAGAGCAGGGGAAATCACAGACGATGAATGAGGGAAAGAATACTTCGTTCAAGATTAATTCTGCAATTCAGAAGGTTTTGAAAAAAGAGTGGGTACCATTGGTAGTTATTGTTATTATTGCAGTTTTGATGGCAGATGTTATAGGTAGAATTTCAAAGACAACAAGCAAGGATAATTCAAGCAAGACAACGACAAAAGCTGCTACGTATGAAGCAATTGCAGACACAATGGAATTTGATATCTCAGATGATGCAATTGCTTTTATAAATGATAATCCACAGTTCTTTCCAGGAAATTCTTCTAATACTGGAGCCATAAGTGATCATATTGATTTTAGCATGGACTATGCACATGTAGCGAAAAATCCATTTAAATATTCCGACCGTCTTATGTATGTATTTGGTGAAGTCGTTGATTGTCAAGAGTTAGAAGAAAGTGGAAAGACATTGACATATGTACAGATTGAAGATTATTCGGGTTATGACTATTGTGTATATTACTTAGGAGAACTTCCTAATGTATTTGAAGGTAATGATGTCACGGTAACTTTTTTGCCGTTTAATGTAATTACATTTGAGAATATAGGTGGCTATTATACAAAGGCTATTGTTGGTGCAGCATGCTATGTGAATTATGCTGAATAATAAAAATTGTTATAATACGCTAACATGAACATAATGATAGATCTTGATAACACAAAGAAAAGTTATAGGAATGCATAAAGAACCTACCGCTTGGGCAAAGTAGTTTTGAAATGAAAACTATATCCATAACAAGGAGCGATTATGCAGACAGGAACAGCAAGTATACGTTTTGAGAGGCCGCCCCGCATTCTGCAGGCGGCCTCTGTTGTTGGCCCAAAAGAGGCAGAGGGGCCATTTGGCGCACTATTTGATGAAATTGATTCTGACGGAAAGTGTGGACAGGATAATTGGGAACAGGCAGAGAGTGAGCTTCAAAAGCGAGCCGTAAAGAAAGTAATTGAGAAGGCACATCTTTTGCCGAAGCAGATTCGCTATGTATTTGCAGGTGATTTGCTTGGCCAGTGTATCGCAAGCAGTTTTGGAATTAGTGAGTTTAACTGCCCTACAATTGGCATGTATGGTGCTTGCTCTACAATGGGGCTTACACTTTCAACGGGTGCTATGTTTGTGAATGCAGGATATGCAGATCATGTACTTTGTGTGACAAGCAGCCATTATGCCTCTGCCGAGAGGCAGTTTCGCTTCCCATCTGATTATGGAAACCAGAGACCACTCAGTGCAGAATGGACTGTAACAGGTTCAGGAGCTGTTGTACTTGAAAGTGTTCAGACACACACTACAACCCAACTCGACATTCCACTTGCCAAAATCACAGGAGTAACGACAGGAAAAATCGTAGACTATGGAATAACAGATTCAATGAATATGGGGGCGGCGATGGCTCCTGCCGCATATGATACGATTGTGCAGCATTTTGAAGATTTTAAGACAAAACCAAGCGATTACGACAAGATCATTACAGGCGATCTTAGCCAGATAGGTAGTAAACTATTAATTGATTTGCTTCGCGAAAAAAAGATTGATATTTCTGATCGTCATATGGACTGTGGACTGGAAATCTTTGAACGAAAAGAGCAGGATGTTCACGCAGGTGGAAGTGGATGTGGCTGCAGTGCTGTGATATTGGCTGCGTATATCTTGCCTCAGATTCAAAAAAAGATCTGGAAACGTGTGCTTTTTGTTCCGACAGGCGCGCTTTTGTCAAAGATTTCATTTAATGAAGGTGCAAGCATTCCAGGCATTGCACATGCAGTAGTCATTGAAGCGCTTGACTCATTCGATGAACGTTTTGAGAAGAAACAAAAGGCTATGTCATTAGCAGAAGGAGGCAAATCATGCAGGAATATCTAATTGCATTTGCAGTCGGTGGCACGATCTGTGCGCTTTCACAGCTTCTGATGGACAAGACAAAGCTGATGCCAGGTCGAATCATGGTTATTCTTGTGGTTACAGGAGTAGTTTTAGGTGCATTCGGCATTTATGAGCCATTTAAAGAGTGGGCAGGAGCAGGGGCAAGTGTGCCGCTTCTTGGTTTTGGCAATACGCTCTGGAAAGGTGTCAAAAAAGCAGTCGATGAGGAAGGGCTGCTTGGCATCTTTAAGGGCGGACTGACAGCCAGCTCAGCAGGTATCTGTGCAGCGATTGTATTTGGATATCTTGCATCGTTAGTCAGCCACCCAAAACTAAAAAAATAAACTGCAGCATTTACAGCGCCAATTGTATCAGCTATAATAGTGTCAGAATCAGTATTCGGAGTGAAAAAATAACACGATAAATCCGACAGGATACGAAGCAGATTAGGAGGACACACAATGGAAAAATACATGATGGCGCTGGATCAGGGAACAACTAGCTCTCGCTGCATTTTATTTGACCGAAAGGGAAATATCTGCAGTGTTGCTCAAAAGGAATTTGAGCAGCATTATCCAAAGCCAGGCTGGGTAGAGCATGACCCGATGGAAATTTGGGCATCACAGGTGAGTGTATTATCAGAGGCAATGAATAAAATAGCAGCGCTTCCTGAGCAGATTCATGCAATCGGCATTACGAATCAGCGAGAGACTACGATCATTTGGGATAAAAAGACAGGTCGTCCAATTTATCCGGCAATCGTATGGCAGTGCCGCCGTACAAGTGAGCGAATTGATCGTCTAAGAGCAGATGGTATGACGCAAAAGGTTCGTGAAAAAACAGGATTAGTTCCAGATGCTTATTTTTCAGCAACAAAAATTGAATGGATCTTAGATCAGGTGCCAGGAGCCAGAAAGCGTGCACAGGAGGGCGAGCTTCTTTTTGGAACGGTTGATTGCTGGCTTGTATGGAAACTGACAGGCGGCGCTGTACATGCAACAGATTACACAAACGCATCAAGAACAATGTTGTTTAACATTCATACGCTGGAGTGGGATAAGGAACTTTTGGAATACTTTAATATTCCGCAATCTATGCTTCCAAAGGTTCTTCCAAGCAGCTGCATTTACGGAAAAACAGATCCAGAGGTTACAGGTGGTGCTATTCCGATTGCGGGAATTGCGGGAGACCAGCAGGCAGCACTTTTTGGTCAGTGCTGTTTTGAACCTGGTGATGTAAAGAATACATACGGAACAGGATGCTTTCTTTTGATGAATACAGGTGCAGAGCCGGTAAACTCTGATCATGGACTTGTCACAACAATTGCAGCAGGTTCGCCGGGTGAAGTGCAGTATGCGCTTGAGGGAAGTGTGTTTGTGGCAGGAGCGACAATTCAATGGCTTCGTGATGAGCTTTGGATGATTCGAAACGCTTCTGAGACAGAAAGCTTATGTCAGTCTGTTGAGGATACGGCAGGTTCTTATCTGGTGCCGGCATTCACAGGACTTGGTGCACCATATTGGAATCAATATGCAAGAGGTACGTTTGTAGGACTGACAAGAGGTGTAAGCCGTGCTCATTTTGTGCGCGCAGCCGTTGAATCACTTGCGTATCAGGTACATGATGTGCTTGAAGCAATGGAGCAGGACAGCGGTTATACAATTGAGATATTAAAGGCAGATGGCGGTGCAAGTGCAAATAATTTCCTTTTGCAGTTTCAGGCAGATATTCTTGATGCACAGGTAGATCGCCCAGGATGTATCGAGACAACAGCACTAGGTGCAGCTTACCTGGCAGGCCTTGCAACAGGATATTGGAAAGATAAAGAAGAGATTCGTGCTAATTGGCAGCTGCAGCGTTCATTTATGCCGTCAATAGGAGAGACAAAGAGAAAGCAAAAGCTAAAGGGCTGGAAAAAGGCAGTTCGCTGTGCGCTTTTCTGGGCAAATGATGAAGAGGAATAGAGGCAATAACAGTTAACGGTTAATCGAAGAAAAAATAGATATTGATAGTCCCGGCATTTTAGAAAATATATGGTTCTAAAATGTCGGGTATTTTAAAAAAGTGGTATTTAATCGTTTAACTTAGCGCAAAAAGAGTATACTAAAAATGAACAGAGTTTATTGTATTGAATAATCATACTATTTATACAATACAAACGAAAAAGATAGGAATATAAAAATAATATAAAAAAATAATTAGAAAACACTTGACATGAAGGCTGATATGGAGTAATATCAATGACATAAAGTAACGAGTTGATTTTGTAAACAATTATAAAAAAACCAGAAGCAGTAAAAATGGAGGTGATTTTTTAAATACTGAACTGGTTAAACGATTAACTAAAAGGAGAAAATATGACGTTAAAAGATATAGCAGGGATGGCAGGTGTGTCTGTTGCTACTGTATCTCACGTACTGAATCACAGAGACAATAAGGTAAGCCCTGAAGTGGCAGCTAGGATTAGAAGTATTATAAAGGAAGTGAACTATCAGCCGAATACTGTAGCTAAAGCACTCAGAAGCAGTAAGTCAAGCATCATAGGTGTGATGACAGAAGATCTCTCTGTATGGCAAACAGGGAGTATTGTGCAGGGTGTTACACATTATGCACAACAAAATGGATATAGCGTGATTTTATCTGACCTTGGTTTAAAGGATAAAATCAAGACGGATTATGACAGCATTTATAAGTATAGAGGGGTGATTAGTAAGGAATTGCAGCGATTGCAGGCCGTTCGTGTAGATGGTGTAATTTTTATTGGAATGCATGATCGAGACGTGAAGGGATTGATCGAGACAGATATTCCACTTGTATATGCATACTGTACAACAGAGAATGCAGATGATGTACAAGTAGGATATGATAATAGAGAGATCTCAAAGAAGATTACACAGATGCTTTTGACGCGTTACGGTGAAGAAATTGCAATTATTGGAGGACCGATTCAGTCAGCTCCCGCTGGACAACGTATGGCTGGTGTAGAAGAAGCATATGCAGATGCTGGAATTTCTATGAATTTAAAACTGCGGCAAAATGGCAATTGGGAGTTTGAAAGTGGCCAGCAGGCTTGTAGAGATATTTTAAAAGCAGGTTATCCAGTAAAAGCAATTTATGCAATGAATGATTTAATGGCACTTGGTGCAATTAGACAGATCCGGGATTGTGGATTACAGGTACCAGATGACATAGGAGTAATTGGATTTGATGATTCTGAATATGGCTGGTTTTCAAATCCATCACTGACAACAGTGCATGTGCCGCTTGATGAAATTGGAAGAGAATCAGCGGCAGCACTGATCACAAAAATTGAACATGGAGTATTAGAAAAAAAGAGAATTCTTTTGGAATGTACATTAGTAGAACGAGAGTCTTACCGGCGTAGGCAATGAGACTTAACATAATAAGAAAAAAAGGAGACTTGGAGTATGAGTGGAAAACGAGTAGCAACATCATTTTTAGCAGCAGCAATGGCAGTTGGAACACTTTCTTCAGCAGCATTTGCAGAGAACGGAACCGTTGATCCAGCAGATTTGAATTGGGAAAAGCCAGAAGAAACTATTAACATTAGCGTGTATGCAGGTGAGGGTGATCAGGAAGAATTTTTGGCAGATGAAAATGGCGGAAAGGCCGTTATGGACGAGTGGCTTCTGGAAAATCTAAATGTAACCTTTGACTGGCAGTATATGACAGGTGATATGACTGAACGTTTAAATCTGATGTTGGCAGATAATAGTTATCCATCTGTTATTACCAATATGCCTGATGATATGGCTGAGAAATTTATCGCACAGGGCAAGGCTGTTGACTTGACGGAGTATCTTGATGACATGCCAAATCTGACAAGACGTATGGGCGATTATATTAATATGCTTAAGGATGATGAAGGTCATATTTATAAGCTTTCTACACTTTGGGGCGAGAATCCTAATGTAGCAGGACTTGATTTTGGTGTTCGCTGGGATTATTATCTGGAGCTTGGTGAGGAGAAAATGTATGAGACGCCTCAGGAGTATATTGAGGTTATGAAGAAGATTCTTGCAAATCATCCAACAAATGATGCCGGACAGACGACTTACGCGTTTACAAGTGATAATCAGGGCAAGAGCTTTTTAAATGCAATGCTCGGTGCTTACGGCTTTATAAATGGTTATAAGTTAAATGAGGAGACAGGTGAGTTCACTCATTGGCTGAATACTGATGAGGGTCTCGAGATCGCAAAGCTTGTAAATCAGATGTATCGTGAAGGTTTAATTGATCCAGATTATCAAAGTGTTGATTATGAGACATACATTTCTAAGTTAGCGAACGGACAAGTACTTGGAAATTTTGGAACTTGGTGGTATGCGTGGGTAGGTGGACATCAGACATGGGCCGTACAGGAAGGTGATGACTACGATAAGAATAAGAGATTTGCGAACGTTTCTGTTCACGGAGAAGGAATGAGCATGGAAGATACCTCACTTCTTACCTCCAACTATGTGGGAAGTTACCGCATGATCATTACCGACAAGGCAACTGAGGAAGAAATTCAGGGTATTGTTAAATATTTGAACTGGGAAGCATCTGAACTTGGAACCTTTATTATGGGTTTTGGTGCACCACGTGAAGAAAATGTATGGAAAATTGATGATGATGGTACATGGCTGTTTGATGATGAGATTATGAATGTTGACACAAAGGATACTACATATCATACTGTAAAAAATCATTATGCTTGCGAGTACTGGGTAGCAATTTGCGGACAGTGGCTTAAGAGTGATGGCCGTTCTGTTTTTGATAAGATTGATCCGAGAGTAGATCGTGTATCTATTTATGATTATTGGCCAGTAAATGAGGACGGAAGTTTTGCGGATGAAGGCATTAATATCTGCTGGGGTAACTACACTGCACCGGCAAAGGATACTACAATGTATCAGACAACCTTTAATTCCAGAGATACGATTGCAACAATTAAGCAGATGGTTGACGATACAATTACTTCTTCTTGGGCAGAAATTATTAACAGCGCTAGCGAAGAGGATTGTATAGCAGCATTCGAAGCAGCAAGAGATAATTGCAATGCAATGGGTCTGGAAGAATTAACAGATTATTATGAGAATTCCTACAAGGCTAACGTTGAGAAGTACGAAGGCTGAAAAATGAATGGGAGAGGTGGGATTTCCTGCCTCTCCTTTTAGATTAACAGCGAACGGGAGGAACTGGCTTATGGCACTAAGAAAAAAACATGCAGTACAGGGTGGTGATGCAGGTCGGTATGTAAAAGTAGAAAAGAAAAAAGGCACTCTGTTAAAATCATTTCGTACGCAGAAACAAATTTGGTTTTTGTGTCTGCTTGCCCTTATATGGGTAGTAATCTTTTGTTATATTCCTATGGCAGGAAATATCGTGGCGTTTCTTGATTGGTATCCAGGAATGTCACTTTCACAAAGTAAATTTGTAGGACTTGAAAATTTTAAGCGTTTCTTCCAATTACCAGAGTGGAAGATGGTTATTCGAAATACACTTGTAATTAGTGGATTGTCGCTGACAATCGGTTTTGTCAGTCCGATTATATTTGCACTTTTATTAAACGAAATTAAGAATAAGATGTTTAAGAAGGTCGTACAGACCATCTCTTATATGCCTTATTTTGTATCCTGGGTAGTAGTAGCTTCTATTATGATGTCTCTTCTTGGAAGTGAGGGTCTGATTAATGAGGTGTTGCTTAAGCTTGGCGTAATTGATAAATCAGTAAACTTTTTAAGTAATCCAGATTATTTTTGGGGGCTTTTGACAACAGCAAATATTTGGAAAGGACTCGGATGGTCTGCAATTATTTATATTTCAGCAATTGCAGGTGTTGATCAGGAACTTTATCAGGCCGGTGCTGTTGACGGACTGGGACGTTTTGGAAAGGTATGGCATATTACAATTCCAAGTATTATGCCAACGGTAGTAGTCTTGTTTATTCTTGGTATAGGAAATATCCTAAATGCTGGCTTTGAGCAGCAGCTTTTGATTGGTACTCCAAGTACAAGAAAAGTATATGAGGTTATTGATACTTATGTATACCGCTACGGCATTCAGCTTGGAAACTATACGTTTGGTACTGCAGTAGGTTTGATGAAATCTGTATTTGGCTTCTTCTTAGTATGGCTGACGAACTTCATCTCAGGAAAAGTACTGGATATGAGAATTTTCTAAAGAAAGGGGTCAAAGCATATGAGGCGTACAAAGAGAAAGAATTATACTGTTAAGCAAAATCGTATTAAGCAAAGCGTTGGCTCACGAGTGTTTGATGTTTTTCTTTATCTGTTTATGATAGCATTTACCTTCTGTATGGTATATCCATTTTGGAATCAGCTAGTTATCTCATTAAATGAAGGTTCAGATACCGTTCTTGGCGGAATTACCTTTTGGCCAAGAAAGTTTACCTTACAGAATTATATTTATATTTTTCAGCGTCAAAACCTTCCAAAGGGTGCAGCAATGTCAGTTGCGCGCTGTGTAGTTGGTACATTCACAAGTATTGTCTGTACAGCACTGCTTGGCTACATTGTAACAATTAAACATTTTGCAGGAAGAAAATTCATGCGAATCGTAATGATCATTACAATGTATTTTGGTGGTGGAATGATCCCGACATATTTGCTGTATTCTTCCATTGGTTTGACTGATTCATTTGCTGTATATTGGCTTCCGGGACTGCTTTCTGCATACAACATGATTCTTGTTTCCTCATTTATTGAAGGAATTCCAGATTCACTTGCAGAGTCTGCGCGAATTGATGGTGCATCGGAGGTTCGTATATTCTTTAAAGTTATTCTTCCACTGTGTAAGCCAGTTATTGCAGCGCTTGCAATTATGACAGCAGTTGGTCATTGGAATTCTTGGTTTGATGTTTATATTTACAATCCGAGTGGTCGTTTTGATACATTGCAAATGTATTTGAGAAAGATTCTTCTCGACAGTGAGGCGGCATCGAAACTTATGAATGACCAGAAAAAATATGAAGCAATGAAGAATCTGACAACAAGTTCTGTTCGTGCAGCAACCACAATGATTGTTACTATTCCGATTGTATGTGTATATCCGTTTTTCCAGAAATATTTTGTAAGTGGTATTACAATCGGTGCAGTAAAGGGATGATAAGGGAGTGCGATATGAAGGAAAAAAGAAAGATCTACTATTTGACAAATGCGGAGTTTGACGTACAAATATCAAAAGGCATGATCATTTCAATGAAGCAAACCGGAGACAGTTATCAGACGCAGTATGCAGATGAAAAGCTCGGATTTGGCGGAATCTGCATATTGTATGAAGATGTACATAAAAATATAGTTGAATTTTTTACAAATGATCAGGAGACATATCAGGAGTCAGGCGTGGTTCGTAGGGATAACGGTCTGTCCTATCAGGCAAAATCATCCGACGGTACAATTTCTGTTTCAATCTCTTATGAGTTAGAATATGACAAGCTCTCGCAGAAAATACAGGTTATAAATACATCAGAAAAAGAGATTACGCTTTGTGATGTCGGCATTCGTCAGGCATGTCACACAGAATTTAAGTGGGGTGAAAGCGCATCTCCAAATGTGATTGGTCATTATCATATTGGTGGCAATAGCTCACACGGCACGTATTATCGCGTAGATGGAGAAGGACCATGCTTAATCTTTGCACCGCAGGAAGATACTCAGCTTTTGTACTATGATGTACAAAAATGGTTTAATCCAGAATTAAATGAAAGAGAGCAAAAGGAAACAGAAGAAGGCAAAGGTTTTACGATGCTGTATCCGTTTGCAGTAAAGAGAGCAGAAAGAGCAGCAAAAAAGGGAGCGCGTCTTCGTACACAGCAGCACACCGTTTTATTAAAGCCAGGCGAGACAGCATCATTTTCATTTGCTTATTTATGGGCAGATCATTTCCTTAGAGCGGGAAAACGTATGGCACAGGAAGGATTGATTCATGCAGTCAGCATTCCGGGTTATACTATCCCACAAGGAACGAATGTGCAGCTTTGCCTCGAATCCTTCTGGGGACAGAGCGAGGTAAAAGTTTTTTGCGATGAATCTAAGGAACCGATTTCATATGTTAGGACAAAGGAATGTGAGTCTGGTACCAAACAATATTTTTATGAGTTCTCTTTTGAGACGCTTGGTGAGCATACAATAAGCATTTATTATGGAAAACAAAAACAGGCATATTTGTATTATTTTGCAACACAGCCAGTCGAGATACTTTGGGAAAAGCGTGCCGCTTTTATAGCATCGCATCAGATAAAGGACGAAACTTTGTGGTACGACGGACTTCTATGTGAGTGGAATAACAAGACAGGTGTGCAGCTGTCACCAGACAATTATGATACTATCGGCGGATGGCGTATCTATGAGGTCAGCTGTGACGATCCTGGATTAGCAAAGCCAGCATTTCTATCTTCAAAGCAGACTATGCTTCCAAATCAAGATGAGATTGCAGCACTGGATCATTATCTTGACCGCTTTGTATGGGGCGGTTTGCAGCAGACAGAAGAAGAGCCATATCCATATGGTATATATGGAATTCCTGATTGGCATGTTCTTCGCAATTCGAAAGAAGATGGTACGAGAGGAAAGCTTCATATCTGGCGGATTTACGATTATCCACATATTGCATTGACTTGGTATAATATGTATCTGACAGCGGTGCGTTACCCGAATTTAAAGTTTCAGTTGGAACCGATTGTCTATTTGAAACGAGCATATGGAACGGCATGTGGTATGTTTACAATTCCATCTGAGATTGAAGACTGGTCAGCATATAAGACTGGATTATACAATGAATGCGTGATCCCAAAGATTATTGCAGCACTTAGAGAAAATGGTATGAAGGCACAGGCAGATCGTCTTGAAACATTCTGGATGAGAAAGGTTAAATTCTTTGTTACTGAATGTAAGGATGTGTTTGGATCTGAATATCCATTTGATACAACAGGATTTGAGTCAACATTTGTGTTGGCAGAGGATGGTTTAAAAGTTGCTGTGTTTGAGAGGGATGATTCTCCATTTGCAGAGAGTATTCCATATGAGAAGGCAGTTCAATTTATGGAAAGCCAGCATAAATGCAACATTGCATGCCGTGGATATTTAGAGCCGTCATATTTTGGTTATGGAAGCGATTATCGTGGAAACAGCACGCATTATATGCTTAGTTACATGTCACAGATGGGTGGATGCTCAATTCTTCGCCATGCATTATATTATGAGAAGGAACCATGGGAAATGCTCCGTTTAGGATATGGATCACTGCTTAGCTCGTATGCACTGATGAATACAGGAGATGAGGTAAGTAACTATGGATATTGGTTTTCAGGAAAAGAACATGATGGAGCAGCAGGCGGTGGATTTGAACCGCTGTATGAAGGCAAAACCTGGCTTGACCAGCCGCATTCAGGCGGTTCATGGTATTACTCCTGTGAGATTGATCTTGGATTTTGTGGCGGAGTTCGCGGAGCATCCTGCATTGTGGCAGAAGATCCGCTGTTTGGTCGTATAGGATACGGTGCAGACCTTAGCAAAAAAGATAATATATGGACTGTAAAAAGAAGTGATGCGGCAGGAAAAGAGTTTCATTATCTGTCAAATGATAAGCGTCTTCATGTTGTATTGGATCATGGAACACTTGCTAAAACAGCAGCAAAGTATAACGAGAGTGATCATTCGCTGACACTGTATTTTGACACACAAAAGAGTGCGCTGACCGGAACGGTAACAATTTCTATGCTGCATATGGTGGGAACACTTGAAGATGGCACAATGCTTGGAAGCAACACAGTGCAATATCCATTAAAATATGGACAGGAAAGCATTAAGATTCTTCTGAACGAAGGGTAATGATGCTGATAATAAATAAGAAAGCATAACAATAAATTATGAAAGCCGCTGTACGCTGGCAGAAAGGACGAGTATGGAGACAATAAAAGGAAAAAATGTAAAAATTACGGACGCGTTCTGGTCTGGAAAAATGAAAACGGTGCATGATAAAGTAATTCCGTATCAGTGGGAGGCATTGAATGATCGTCTCCCAGATACAGAGCCAAGCTATGCGATTGCTAATTTTAAGACAGCAGCTGCAATTACTTCTGGCGAATTGGATCAAAGTAAGGCAAAAGCAGAGTTTCATGGCTGTGTTTTCCAGGACAGTGATCTTGCCAAGTGGATTGAGGCATCTGCGTTTTCATTAAACTGGCATCCGGATGAAAAACTTGAAAAGACGATTGATGATGTCATTGATCTTGTATGTGCTGCTCAGCAGCCAGACGGATATTTAGACACGTATTTTATTATAAATGGTTTGGATAAGCGTTTTACAAATATCGCGGATGCGCATGAAATGTATTGTCTTGGTCATTTTCTTGAGGCAGCATGTGCATACTACCATGCAACAGGAAAGGATAAGCTGTTAAATGCACTGATTAAATATGTCGATTTGATTGATCAGACTTTTGGTGAGGAGGAAGGAAAGCTTAAGGGTTATCCAGGTCATGAGGTGCTTGAAATGGCACTTATGAAGCTGTATGAGATCACAAAAGATCCAAAGCACTTAAAGTTAGCAGCTTATTTTATTAATCAGAGAGGTCAGAGTCCGAACTATTTTGCTGAGGAAAAGAATAAGTATAAGAATAAGTATTACTGGGAGGAATCCTTGTTCCAGTATGGATATTATCAGGCACATAAGCCGGTAAGAGAGCAGAAGGAAGCAGTAGGCCATGCTGTTCGTGCCGTTTACCTGTACTCTGGAATGGCAGATGTAGCGAGGGTAACAGGCGATGAGTCATTAAAGAAGGCGTGCCATACACTGTGGAACGATGTGGTGCGCAGGCAGATGTATGTTACTGGTTCAATTGGTTCAAGTACATACGGAGAGGCATTTACATTTGACTATGATCTTCCTAATGAGGAAATCTATGGAGAAACTTGTGCAGCAATCGGACTAGTATTCTTTGCAATGAGAATGTTGAAAATGTATACAAATGGTGTTTATGCTGACGTAATGGAGAAGGCACTGTACAACGGCATTATCAGTGGAATTTCTCTTGACGGCACTAAATTCTTCTACGTTAATCCATTGGCAGTAAAGCCAAAGGCAGTCAAGAAGGATCAGAGACTTATACATGTAGAACCGAGACGTCAGAAGTGGTTTGCGTGTGCATGTTGCCCGCCAAACTTAGCCAGAATGATGACTTCACTTGGTGAATATATCTACACGACAGAGGGAAATACTGTTTACCAAAACTTGTTTATCGGAAGTGATATGAAGACTGAGGTGAATGGAAAAGAAATTACGCTCCATGTAACTACCTCATATCCATGGGAAGAAACAGTTTCAGTTCGTGTAGAGTCTATGGAAGATGCGGCATTTGAGTATGCATTCCGTGTACCAGGTTGGTGCAGAGGAATGACTGTAAAGAAGAATGGCATGGAGGTATCCTATCATGCAGATAACGGCTATGGCTATCTGGAGGATCCGGTAAAGAACGGTGATGAGATTACACTTGTATTTGAAATGCCTGTTACATTTGTAAAGGCAAATCCGAAGGTTCGTCAGGATATCGGAAAAACTGCTGTAATGAAGGGCCCAGTTGTGTATTGTCTGGAGGAGGATGATAACGGAGAAGAGCTTCAGATGATTCATCTGGCAGGAAAGAAGGATATTCATGAGGAGTTTGTTCCAGATCTTCTTGGTGGTATTGTGCGCATTACCATGACAGCAGAGGAAGAGTATGGTCCGGCAGATGATGGTCTGTACTACGATTGTTCTCAGGTAAGAAGACGTGAGAGAAAGCTTACATTTATTCCATATTATGCTTGGGCAAATCGTAATGAGGGCGAAATGACTGTTTGGGTTAACGATTAATGATATGTGAAAGTTTGTAAAAGCAGTTTAACTCATAAATTATAATAAAAGAAGAAAGAGACAGACTCAAAAGCCTGCCGCTTTCTTCTTTTTTCTTACGAATATTCAATTTGAATTTGAATGAACTGCTCTTTATTAAAACTACTTTTCTGTGAATAATAATGACTTAGTTTTCGCTCTTTTTCTGATACTCCAGTGCAGCACCGATGAAGCCCTTAAACAGTGGATGTGGGCGATTTGGTCTTGACTTTAATTCTGGATGAGCCTGGGTACCAATAAACCACGGATGATTTGGAAGCTCGATCATCTCTACAATGCGGCCGTCTGGTGAGATACCAGAAAGAGTCATGCCGTGAGAAGTGAGGGCAGCACGGTAATCGTTGTTGACCTCATAACGGTGACGATGACGCTCTGCGATTTTCTCAGTGCCGTAAAGCTGATAAGCCTTTGTGTCCTTTCCTAAGATACATGGATAAGAGCCAAGACGTAATGTACCACCGATGTCAGTGACACCATTTTGATCTGGCATCAGATGGATAACTGGATGAGCGGTTTGCGGATCAAGCTCAATGCTGTGTGCATCGCGAATGTCAAGAACATGACGGGCAAACTCAACGATTGCCATCTGCATGCCAAGGCACAAGCCAAGGAATGGAATGTTATTTTCACGTGCATAGCGGATAGAGGTAATCATGCCCTCAATACCACGATCACCAAAGCCGCCAGGAACGATAACACCGGATACATCCTTTAATTGTTCGGCTACATTCTCAGTTGTTACCTGCTCAGAATCAACCCATTTAATAGTTACACTTGCATGATGAGCAACACCGCCGTGCTTAAGTGCCTCAACAACACTGATATATGCATCGTGAAGTGCGGTATACTTTCCGACAAGAGCAACGGTTACAGAGCTTGTCGGATTCTTCCATGCATCCACCATAGCTTTCCACTCGTCAAGATCAGGTTTTGGACTATCAAGACCAAGGCATTCACAGGCAACGTCTGCTAAATGTTCTTCCTCAAGCATAAGCGGAACCTCATATAATACGTCACAGTTCAAATTTTCTAATACGTGTCTGACTGGAACATTACAGAACAGACCGATCTTAGCCTTCATCTGGTCGCCCATTGGGTAATCGCTGCGGCACATGATAACATCTGGCTGAAGTCCCATTCCCTGAAGCTCTTTAACGCTTGCCTGTGTAGGCTTTGTTTTCAGCTCCTGAGAAGCAGACAGATACGGGATCAGGGTAACATGAATCAGCATAGAATTGTTGCGGCCAACCTCATGCTGGAACTGACGGATAGACTCTAAAAACGGCTGACTCTCGATATCACCGACAGTACCGCCAACCTCGATAATGGCAATTTCTGTCTTATCAGTTGTAAAATTGCGGTAGAAACGATCCTTAATTTCATTTGTGATGTGAGGGATTACCTGTACGGTACCGCCGCCGTAATCGCCACGGCGCTCGCGCTGCAGTACGCTCCAGTAAACCTTTCCAGTGGTAACATTGGAATTGCGGGTGAGACTTTCATCGATAAAGCGCTCATAGTGACCAAGATCAAGATCAGTCTCAGCGCCGTCATCGGTGACAAACACCTCTCCGTGCTGAACCGGGTTCATAGTTCCTGGGTCAATGTTGATATAAGGGTCGAATTTTTGCATAGTAACGGTGTAGCCGCGCGCCTTTAACAGACGGCCAAGTGATGCGGCAGTGATTCCTTTTCCAAGTCCGGATACGACGCCTCCGGTGACAAATACGTACTTAACAGGCATAATTACCTCCTCTGAAGAAAAATAAAAGTGTCAATAGTAAAATGCGTGTATGAACTATTCAGCCATATAAAATAAATCCATATATTACAGAAAGCAATTTTACTGGCTCTGAATAGTCAACAAAATCAGAGTTATTATACAACCATTTTTTTTTCAGCGCCACTATTATTTCACAGAAATTTTATTGCAATATTGCATGTTCAATTATATAATAGTTACAGTTTACTTCTCATGTATGTTTCTTAGACTTCGCTAAAGCAGCTTTATAAGGCACGCATGATGGGTACTGAAAATGAAGAAAGGTGAGGAACGAATGGACGACAGGGAAAGAAAACCTGATAACAGGAATAACAAAAAACGAAATTATCAGTTGTATATAATCTTGGCGATTGTAGCAGCAGTTACTGTTGCACTGATAACGGGACTGGATTCTCTAGTCAAGAAAAGTACGACAAAAAAGGTAACGTACGATGAGTTTGTGGAAGCAGTAGAGGAAGGAAAGGTAGATTCAGTAAAGATTTCCAGCGCAAGAGTAACCTTTACGCTGACAGATGATCTTCGTATGACTTATTATACGCCATATCTTCCAGATTCAAATTTACTTCCTATGCTGAATGAGGCAGGTGTAGAATATACTGGTACGGAGGATAGCTCAGGCTCAGCTATACTTGAATTTATTTTAGTGTATATTCTTCCATTTGCATTGATCTGGATTCTGATGGGATTTTTTATGCGCCGTATCGGAGGAGGTTCCGGCGGCATGATGGGCATTGGAAAGGCGAACACAGCAACTAATATGAGTCGTGCAACTGGTGTAACATTTGCTGATGTGGCTGGTGAGGACGAAGCAAAGGAGTCATTGACAGAAATTGTTGATTTCTTACACAATCCACAGAAATATGTGCAGATCGGTGCAAAGCTTCCGAAGGGCGCACTTCTTGTAGGTCCTCCAGGAACAGGAAAGACGCTTTTGGCAAGAGCCGTTGCAGGCGAGGCTAAGGTTCCGTTCTTCTCGTTGTCTGGTTCTGATTTTGTAGAGATGTTTGTCGGTGTTGGTGCATCAAGAGTGCGTGATTTATTTAAGACTGCACAGCAGAATGCACCGTGTATCATTTTTATTGATGAGATCGATGCTATCGGTAAGACAAGAGATACACGCTACGGTGGAAATGATGAGCGTGAGCAGACATTAAATCAGCTGCTCTCTGAGATGGATGGATTTGATGCTTCTAAGGGTGTACTTGTCATGGCAGCGACTAATCGTCCTGAAATTCTTGATAAGGCACTTCTTCGTCCGGGTCGTTTTGACCGACGTGTCATCGTAGATAAGCCTGATCTTAAAGGTCGTATTGCAATCTTAAAGGTTCATGCAAAGGATGTGCGAATGGATGATTCTGTTGATTTAGAGGCAATTGCGCTTGCAACAAGTGGTGCTGTAGGTTCAGATCTTGCTAATATGATCAACGAGGCAGCGATCACTGCAGTAAAAAGAGGAAGTCAGGTGGTATCTCAGAAGGATCTTCTTGAGGCTGTCGAGGTTGTTCTTGTCGGTAAGGAAAAGAAGGACCGCGTCATGAATCAGAAAGAAAGACGTATCGTTTCCTATCATGAGGTTGGCCATGCACTTATCAGTGCACTTCAAAAGGATTCAGAACCTGTACAGAAAATCACAATTGTACCAAGAACAATGGGTGCGCTCGGCTATGTAATGCAGACACCGGCAGAGGAAAAATTCCTAAATTCCAAGGAAGAAATCTTAAATATGGTTGTCATGGCGCTCGGAGGACGTGCCGCAGAAGAACTTGTCTTTAACAGCGTGACAACTGGTGCATCAAATGATATTGAGCAGGCAACTGCCTATGTCAGAAATATGATCACAATGTATGGTATGTCAGATGAATTTGGTCTGATGGCACTTGAGACAGTAGAAAACCAGTACTTGGACGGACGCAGAGTGCTAAATTGCGCTGATGCAACGGCTGCTCAGATTGATCAGGTAGTAAAGGAAACGCTTAAGAAATGCTATGTGCAGGCAAAGCAGATGCTTTCTGAGAACAGAGAGGTCATGGATCATCTGGCAGAGTTCTTAATTAAAGAAGAAACAATTACTGGAAAAGAGTTCATGGAAATCTTCCATAAATATCGTCTGGAGCAGATGGAACGCCAGGTTGGTATGGACGTATCAGACAACACAAACGAATAAAGAACAAAACATATTGATTTAATCTATTATGGACGCTCATTTATAAAAGAAGCACAATTTTTTTATGTTGATTTGCTTTGCTTATGAATGGGCGTTTTTTAAGGAGTACGTATGGAGCAAGATGATTTTTTAGCACGAAAAGAGCAGATATTAAATCGCAATTCTGCGAAGAATTTCAAGGAATTTAATATTGAAAATGAATTAAAAAAGTTGCCTGCAAAGCCGGGCGTCTATCTGATGCATGATGCCTCGGACGAGATTATTTATGTCGGAAAGGCGATTAAGCTTTGTAATCGTGTACGCCAGTATTTTCAGCGCAGTAAAAAGCCGTCTGCCAAAATCGAGCAGATGGTTTCTCATGTTTCATATTTCGAATATATTGTGACAGACTCTGAGATGGAAGCACTGATTTTAGAGTGCAACCTGATAAAGAAACATCGTCCGCGCTATAATACGATGCTTATGGATGACAAGGCATACCCGTATATTAGAATTACAGTCGATGAAGATTTTCCAAGAGTCATGCTTGCGCATAAGCAGGTGCGTGATAAGAGCCGTTATTTTGGACCATATCCGAGCGGACTGGCTGTTAAGGACACACTAGAACTAGTGCATAAGCTCTTTGGCATTCGCACCTGTAATCGTGTGCTGCCGCGCGATCAGGGAAAGGAACGTCCTTGCTTGAATTATCATATCGGTCAGTGTATGGGACCATGCCAGGGGTATGTCACAAAAGAGGAATATGGGAAACAGATTGACCGCGTGATTTCGCTGCTTAATGGAAATTATGTGCAGCTGAGAAAAGAACTCGAGGAAAAAATGAAAGCTGCGGCGGCAGAACTTGAGTTTGAAACGGCTGCAAAATACAGAGATCTTGCAGAAAGCATTACAAAAATTGCCCAACAGCAAAAGATTACAGACAGCAGTTCATTAAATGACCGTGATGTGATTGCCAGTGCAATAGAAGGCGCTGATGCAGTTGTCCAGGTCTTTTTTGTCCGTGAAGGCAAGTTGATTGGCCGTGATCACTATCATGTCAGCGTAGCCGGCGGCGATACCGAAGCAGATGTTTTAAGCAGTTTTGTAAAACAATATTATGCAGGAACACCATTTCTTCCCGGTGAAATTTATATTCCATGCGAGCTAGAGGATATGGAAGTGATTGGCAGCTGGCTAACGAAAAAACGTGGCAAAAAGGTTGAAATTCTAGTGCCCAAGCGAGGCCGTAAGGAAAAAATGCTTGAACTTGCTGCGCAGAATGCAAAGATTGTTCTGCGCCAGGATAAGGATCGCATAAAGCGCGAAGAGGAACGCACAACAGGTGCGCTAAAGGAAATCGAAGGCTGGCTAAACTTGACGCATATTAACCGCATAGAAGCATATGATATTTCTAATACAAGCGGTATGGAATCAGTTGGATCTATGGTTGTTTTTGAAGGTGGAAAGCCAAAAAGAAACGATTACAGAAAGTTCAGGATAAAAAGCGTGCAGGGGCCAAATGATTATGCCTCAATGTACGAGGTGCTGACAAGGCGTTTCGAGCGTGCAAAAACAGGCAGTGAAAGCACATCCGACAGTTTCGTGCGTCTGCCAGACGTCATCATGATGGACGGTGGACGAGGTCAGGTCAATATGGCGCTTGAAGTCTTGGGAAAATTGGAAATGTCCATTCCAGTATGCGGCATGGTAAAGGATGATCATCATCACACAAGAGGCTTGTATTATAATAACGTAGAGCTTCCAATCGACACACATTCAGAAGGATTTCATTTAATTACACGCGTGCAGGACGAAGCACATCGCTTCGCCATTGAATACCATAAAAGTCTGCGCGGCAAAAAAGAAATTCATTCTATTTTAGACGATATTCCAGGCATAGGACCAAAGCGCAGACTGGCATTAATGCGTCAGTTTGGAGATATTAATGAAATCCGCGAGGCCACAGTCGCACAATTAGCAGATGTCGAAGGGATGAACGAGCGCGCCGCCGAGTCGGTCTATGAGTTTTTTCATTCAGTAGTTTACAAAACGGACACAAATTGATACAATGAAGAAAAAAAAGGAGATAAATTTATGAGCGGAGTTACTATTTCAGCATTAATTAAAAAAATGAATTTGGAACTTTTGACAAAAGAGATAAATACAGACAAGATCAAACTGTATCATCCGGATGTTAATCGTCCGGCACTGCAGCTGGCGGGCTATTACGAGCATTTTGATCGTGAGCGTGTTCAGCTGATTGGTGTTGTTGAGTATACCTATATGCAGCGCATGACAGAAGAGCAGCGTCTGGAAAATTATGAAAAGCTGCTTTCAAGCGAGATTCCATGCATCATCTTTTCTACAAATAATAGACCTGGTGAGACATTTTTAAAGATTGCAAGCAAATATAAGGTTCCTGTTATGCTTTCTGATAAAAAGACCTCTCCTTTGATGGCAGAGATAATTCGTTGGTTAAATGTTGAGCTGGCACCGACAATCTCAATTCATGGTGTGTTAGTCGATGTTTATGGTGAAGGTGTGCTGATTACTGGAGAGAGCGGCATTGGAAAGAGCGAGGCAGCGCTTGAGCTTATAAAGCGAGGCCATCGTCTTGTATCTGATGATGTTGTAGAGATACGTAAGGTAAGTGATGAGACATTAGTTGGAAGTGCACCAGATATCACAAGACATTTTATCGAGCTTCGAGGCATAGGAATTATCGATGTTAAGACATTGTTTGGTGTCGAGGCAGTTAAAAACACGCAGGCAATCGATATGGTTATTAACTTGGAGGATTGGGATAAGGATAAGGAATATGATCGTCTTGGTCTGGAGGATCATTATACCGAGTTTCTTGGAAACAAGATCGTCTGCCACAACATTCCGATTCGTCCGGGCAGAAACCTTGCGATTATTGTAGAGTCAGCGGCTGTCAACTACCGTCAGAAGAAGATGGGCTATAATGCAGCTAGAGAGCTGTATAATCGTGTACAGCAAAATCTTGCCAGGAGAGATGACGATTGATGGAATTTATGGAAATGGAAAGACAATTACAGGATAATGTTACAAAGAGGCTTCAGGCTATTTTAGAACCAGAGGATCTTCTTTTTGATGAGCCGATGAAGGACTACACGACTTTTCGAGTTGGAGGACCGGCAAAATGGATGGCAGCTCCGCAGGATGAGCAGCAGCTTCGCGTAATTTTAAAAATTTGCAGAGAACTGCAGATTCCATGCTTTATTCTTGGACGCGGCAGCAATCTGCTTGTCAGCGACAAAGGTTTTGACGGCGTGATTGTAAACTTACGAAAACATTTCAATAAAATTGAAGTAGATCGCGAAAATAAAACAATCACAGCAGAGGCAGGCGCATCACTTCCGGCTGTGTCACAGGCGGCACTATCTGCAGGACTTACAGGTCTTGAATTTGCTGCTGGCATTCCGGGAACAATGGGTGGCGGTCTGTTTATGAATGCAGGCGCGTATGGCGGCGAGCTAAAACAGGTCGTAACAGAAGCAGCTGTAATGACAAAGGACGGCATGATTTTACATGTGCCGGCAGAGCAGATGACACTTGGTCATCGTCTTAGCAGCTTTATGCAGACTGGTGAGATTATTCTTTCTGTTAAGATGCAGTTAACACAGGGAAATCCAGTTGTAATTAAAGAAACTATGGATGATTTTAACAGTAGGCGAAGAGAGAAGCAGCCGCTTGAATACCCAAGTGCAGGAAGCACCTTTAAGCGTCCAGCAGGTTATTTTGCCGGAAAGCTGATCGAGGATGCAGGCCTTAAGGGATTTTCAGTCGGTGGAGCACAGGTTTCAAAAAAGCATGCTGGTTTTGTAATCAATACTGGTTCTGCAACTGCAGCTGATATTTGGAATCTTTGCAATGAGATACAAAACAGGGTTCAAAATGAGTTTGGTGTAACGCTGGAAATGGAAATTCAGAAGCTTGGTTCATTTGAGCAGCAAAAAACAAAGGGTTAAAAAATGAGAATTGTAATTGTAACAGGAATGAGCGGTGCAGGAAAAACAACTGCACTCAAGATGCTTGAGGATATGGGTTTTTACTGCGTTGACAATTTGCCAATTCGCCTGATTGAAAAGTTTGTTGAGCTGATTAAGGGTGGCGGCACTGAGGCAAATGATATTGCGCTGGGCATTGATATTCGTAATCCTGAGTTTATTGGACTTATGAACGAAGTCATTACGCAGCTAAAGCAGGAAGAAATTGACTGTAAGGTTTTGTTTCTTGAAGCATCAGATGAATGTCTTATTAAGCGTTATAAGGAAACACGCCGCAGCCATCCGCTGTCACAGGGACAGCGAGTAGAGGTTGGAATTGCAAAAGAGCGAAAGTTAATGGCAGAATTGCTTTCTAAGTCCGATTATGTCATAAACACGTCGCAGCTTCTGACAAGAGAACTTAAGGCACAGCTAGAAGATATACTTTTAAAAGGCTTTGATTATAAAAATCTTTTTGTGACAGTGCTTTCATTCGGCTTTAAGTATGGAATACCTACAGATGCTGATCTTGTCTTTGATGTGCGATTTTTGCCAAATCCGTACTATTTTGAAAACATGAGACCGCTGACAGGAAATGATGCACCTGTTCGCGACTATGTTATGAGTTCAGACACGGCAAAAGTATTTTTAGAAAAGCTCACCGATATGGTGACATTTCTGATTCCCCATTATATTGATGAGGGAAAATCCCAGCTAGTCATAGCAATCGGCTGTACAGGCGGCAAGCACCGCTCTGTTACGATCGCCAATGCACTTTATGAAAAATTAAAGGGCAAAGAGGGCTATGGGCTGAGACTTGACCACAAGGATATTGAGAAAGATGGAAGAAGAAAATAAGAAAGAAAAAGAAGGAGCCTCCTTTTCCATGCAGGTAAAGGAGGAGCTTTCCTACGTAGAAGGAACATCACGCCACTGTAAGCTGGCAGAGTTAGCAGCGTTAGTTCTTTGCTGTGGACGGCTGGTGGACAGGAAAAAAGATGATGGTTATAAAGATAGTTGTATTAGTAAAACGTTACTTTTCGAGTCAGAAAATGAAACAGTTTTAAGAAAGTACTTTACTTTTGTACAAAAAACATTTAATATAGAGTTAATGCGTGTATACAAGGGAAACGGATATGCTTTAGAGCTGAATGAACAAGACACAAAAACGGTTTTGCAGGCAATAGAGCTTTCTGAAGGGGAGCCCCTGGAGAATTGCGTTGCAGACAGCAGACTTTTGCTTCGAAATTGCTGCCGCAGGGCTTTTGTCCGGGGTTGTTTTCTGGCATCCGGCTCAATCAGTGCGCCGCAGAAAGGGTATCATTTTGAAATCGTTACCGTTTCAGAAAAGCGAGCGCAGCAACTGCAGCAGATCATCCGCACTTGTGGGATTGATGTAAAAACAGTGGTACGAAAAAAGTATCATGTAGTTTATGCAAAAGAAGGAGAGCAAATCGGAGATCTGTTAAGTTTGATGGAAGCACCAAAAGCCAGAATGAATTTTGAAAACATTCGCATTCTAAAGGATGTCCGCAACAGTGTGAACCGCAAAGTAAATTGTGAGGCTGCCAATCTGAATAAAACGGCAAATGCCTCATTGGAGCAAGTTAGAGATATTGAATATATCAGTGAATATTACGGCCTGGAGAGCTTACCTGAAAATTTAAGACAGGCCGCACGTCTGCGTCTTGAAAAACCAGACGCCTCTCTGACGGAACTGGGAAAAATGATGGACCCGCCAGTAAGTAAATCAGGTGTTAACCATCGTTTTAAGAAACTAAAGGCATTAGCGGATCAGATGAGAGAAAAAGGAGGAAGATTATGATAACAAAAACAATTACAGTAGAGATTCCAGCAGGACTAGAAGTACGCCCGGTGGCTGTTCTCGTTCAAGTGGCAAATCAGTACAACAGCAGCATTTACGTAGAGAGTGGAAACAAGAAAGTAAATGCAAAGAGCATTATGGGACTGATGACATTAGGACTTCGTGCAGGTGAGTCTGTTACTGTACATGCAGATGGTTCAGATGAGGAAGACGCTGTAGCTAAGATCGAGGCATATCTGACAGGAAGAGCAGTTATCAATGCAAGAGCATAAATAATAATTCTGATAAAAAAGCCGTGTGCGCATCACTGCCCACACGGTTTTCTTGTTTTTATTCATAATCAGCAGTATTTGTTAGGAGTTTAAAGCCGCCCCAATATCGAAAGATTGCTTTTGCCAGAATTTTGTCACGTGCAACATAAGTATTATTCCAGTATCGCGAATCTTTTGAGTTATTTCTGTTATCACCCATCATAAAATAGCAGCCCTCGGGAACCTGAAACTGCATACCATCGTTTGCGATAACCCATTCCTCTTTCAAATAATCCTCTTTTAATGGAGTAGTGGAGTCATTTATATATACCTTGCTGTCTTTTATTGTGACAGTCTCACCTGGAAGTCCAATGATTCGCTTGATGTAGTTTATAGATTCGTTGTCAGGATACTTAAAGATTACTATGTCACCACGCTTTGGATCCTCCATAAGATAAGAAAGACGAAAACCGAACAATCGATCACCAGTCATGATTGTGTTTTCCATTGAGCCAGATGGCACCTTTGCATTTAACAGAATAAAATTGTTAATCAAAAGTGCAGCAACAATGGCAATGCCTATGCTGATCACATATTCAAGAATATTTTTTGCTGTTGATTCTTTTTCATCCGTTTTCTTATTGGCTTTTTTTTCATTCGTTTGCAGGTCATTTTCCTGCTCAGAAATATTGTTTTGCTCCATATGAGTACCTGTACCTTTCTCTTTGCTGTAACACTGCTGCAGCTGAAAATTTGCGTAAACGCTTTTGTACGAGTATAGCATAAACGAAAGGAAAAGTCTATTGTCAATTGGCGCTTTGCAACTAATGTTTGCTTTTCGCACGGAAAAATGATAAAATATGTTATAGTTCGCGTGATCTTTAAAAGGAGAATCTCGTGAGCAGGAATTGTGATGAGAATTGACCACAAAAGAAGGAGGCTTCTATGGCATTTACACATCTTCATGTGCATACAGAGTATAGTCTGCTCGACGGCTCATGTAAGATAAAGGAATTAATTGACAGAGCAAAAGAGCTGGGGATGCAGTCCCTGGCGATTACAGATCACGGCGTCATGTACGGCGTGATTGATTTTTATAAAGCAGCAGTTAATGCAGGTATAAAGCCCATTATAGGCTGTGAGGTTTATGTGGCACCGGAATCAAGATTTGACAGAGAAGCAGGCGGACAGGGAGATGATCGTTATTATCATCTGGTGCTGTTAGCAGAAAATGATACAGGCTATCATAACCTGATGAAGATTGTTTCAAGAGGTTTTACGGAAGGCTATTATTATAAGCCGCGTGTAGATAAAGAACTTCTTGAAAAATATCATGAGGGCATAATTGCACTAAGTGCATGTCTGGCAGGTGAGGTGGCAAGAAATGTCACAAGAGGTCTTTATGAGGACGCAAAAAAAGCAGCGCTTTCCTATGAGAAAATTTTTGGAAAGGGAAATTTCTTTTTAGAACTGCAGGATCATGGAATCAGTGCACAGGCAACTGTTAATCAGGCACTTCTTCGTATGAGTGAGGAGACAGGGATTGAGCTTGTAGCAACAAATGATATTCATTATATAAATGCAGAAGACGCAGAGCCTCATGATGTACTTTTATGTATACAGACCGGAAAAAAGGTAAACGATGAGAACCGCATGCGCTACACGGGAGGCCAATATTATTTAAAATCTGAGCAGGAAATGCGTGATCTGTTTCGTTATGCACAGCAGGCGATTGACAATACAGCAAAAATTGCAGACAGATGTAATGTTGAGATTGAGTTTGGAAAGACAAAGCTTCCAAAGTTTTCTGTGCCGGATGGCTACACATCAGAACAGTATCTTGAGAAGCTTTGCCGTGAAGGATTGGTGCGCCGTTATGGTGAGGAGGCATCACAGGTAGAAAAACGTCTTGACTATGAGCTTGGTGTTATAAAAAAGATGGGCTATGTTGACTACTTTTTGATTGTGTGGGATTTTATTCATTTCGCAAAATCAAAAGATATAATGGTTGGTCCGGGACGAGGTTCAGCAGCAGGAAGTGTAGTTGCCTACAGTCTGGAGATAACAGATATTGAGCCGCTTCGCTATCAGCTTCTGTTTGAGCGTTTTTTAAATCCAGAGCGTGTATCTATGCCAGATATTGATGTAGACTTTTGCTTCGAGCGCCGTCAGGAAGTAATTGACTACGTTGTAGAAAAGTATGGCAAAGATCAGGTCGTTCAGATTGTTACATTTGGTACGCTTGCTGCAAAAAACTGTATCCGCGATGTTGGACGTGCACTTGATTTGCCATACTCGCTTTGCGATATGATTGCTAAGCTTATTCCGGCTGAATTAAATATGACAATTGACCGTGCATTAAATGTCAACCCAGAGCTTCGGTCTCATTATGACAGCGATCCGCAGGTTAAAAAACTTATTGATCTCTCAAAGAGGCTTGAAGGTCTTCCGCGTCATACATCAATGCATGCGGCTGGAGTTGTCATAAGCCAGCGTGCCGTAGACGAATATGTGCCGCTCTCAAGAGGAAGCGATGGTGCAGTTGTCACACAGTACACTATGACAGCCTTAGAAGAGCTAGGTCTTTTAAAAATGGATTTTCTGGGACTTAGAACGCTTACAGTTATACAAAATGCAGTAAATAATGTGAAGCGAAGTCAGGGCATTGCATTAGATATCAGTAACATTGATATGAATGATTCGCAGGTACTTGCCTCAATTGGAACAGGTCATTGTGAAGGTATTTTCCAGCTTGAGAGTGCAGGAATGAAAAACTTCATGAAGGAGTTAAAGCCAGACAGTCTTGAGGATATTATCGCTGGAATTTCTCTATATCGCCCAGGTCCTATGGATTTTATTCCGAGATATTTAGAGGGAAAAAATAATCCGGAAAAAATCACATACGAATGCCCACAGTTAAAGTCAATTCTTGAACCTACGTATGGATGTATAGTGTATCAGGAGCAGGTTATGCAGATTGTTCGTGATCTTGCAGGCTATACGCTTGGACGAAGCGATCTTGTGCGCCGTGCAATGGCTAAAAAGAAGGCAGCTGTGATGGAGAAAGAGCGTCAGAATTTTGTGTACGGCAATGAAGAAGAAGGTGTTCCGGGATGTATTTCACGCGGAATTGATGAGAAAACGGCAAATCATATATATGATGAGATGATTGATTTTGCAAGATATGCGTTTAATAAGTCACATGCTGCAGCATATGCAGTTGTAGCATATCAGACGGCTTATTTAAAATATTATTATCCTGTTGAATATATGGCTGCACTTATGACGTCTGTAATTGAAAATTCTGGAAAAGTTTCTGATTATATTCAGGTTTGCCGTAAGATGGGAATTTCAATCGTTCCGCCTGATATAAATGCCGGTGAGTGGGATTTTTCTGTGCGCGATGGAAAAATCTGTTATGCATTATCTGCCATAAAAAGCATTGGACGAAATGTTATTTTAGCGATTGTGCGTGAGAGAAAAGAAAATGGAGCATACACAGATCTTCAGAATTTCTTAGAGCGCATGTATGGAGGTGAGTTAAATAAACGAGCCGTTGAAAATCTGATAAAGTCAGGTGCGATGGACTGTATTGAAGGCAACAGAAGACAAAAAATGGAAGTTTATTCCTCTATTATGGATGAATTAGCCAGAGAACAGAAACACTCTATGACAGGACAGTACAGCCTGATGGATTTTTTAGAGGGACCGCAGAAGGATGACTTTAAGATTTCATTCCCCAAGGTGCCAGAATATGAGCCAGGAGCACTTCTAGCAATGGAAAAAGAGGTGCTTGGAATTTATATCAGTGGTCATCCGCTAGAGGCTGACAGAAGTCTCATCGAGAAAAATATCACAGCAGTCAGCAGTGATTTTATTCAGGATGAGGAGACTGGAATGGCAAGGGTGCGAGATCAGGCCATTGTTACGGTGGCAGGAATGATTGCAGCAAAAACAGTTAAGACAACAAAGACAAACCAAATGATGGCATTTCTGACGCTTGAGGATTTACGAGGAACTCTTGAGGTGATTGTTTTTCCAAAAGATTACGAAAAATATCGCGCAATTCTCAGTCCAGATCAGAAAATTTTTGTTAAGGGTCGCGTGTCACTTGGAGATGAGGTGCAGGGAAAACTGATCTGTGAAAAGATAGTGGCATTTTCTGAGATTCCGGGTGAGCTGTGGATTCAGTTTCAAGATCTTGAAAGCTACCAAATGAATGAAAAGAAGCTTCTGTCTATGTTGGCACCGTGGGATGGAAAAGACACAGTAGTGGTTTATCTTTCCAACACAAGACAGTACCAAAAGCTGCCGCCAAGCCGATGTGTCGGCATTTGTCCACAGCTTATTGACCAGCTTGACCAAGTATTTGGAAAAGAAAATATAAAAACATTGAAAAAAATCAAGGAAAAGCTCTAAATTGTATTGAAAAACTTTGCAAAATCAATTAGAATAAGTATTGGTAAATTTTTAACACACTTTACCAGACAGCAAGAAAAACACAAAATGCAAAGCAAAAAGATAAGAAACATGTCAAGACAGCAAGGAGGAAACGTCATGGCAAATAAAGTAAAGACAATTGGTGTATTAACAAGTGGAGGAGATGCTCCAGGCATGAACGCCGCAATCCGCGCCGTTGTTCGTACCGGTATTGCGAAGGGTCTGAACGTAAAGGGTATTATGAGAGGTTACGCCGGACTGCTGAAAGAGGAGATCGTTGATATGGATTCTCGCAGCGTATCTGATATCATCCAGAGAGGTGGTACTATCCTTTATACAGCAAGATGTTCTGAGTTCCGTACAGAGGAGGGTCAGAAGCTTGGTGCAGAGATCTGCAAAAAGCACGGAATTGATGGTATCGTTGTAATTGGCGGTGACGGTTCCTTTAATGGAGCATGTAAGCTGGCAAATCTGGGAATCAATACAATTGGTCTGCCGGGAACTATTGATCAGGATATTGCTTGTACAGATTATACAATCGGATTTGATACAGCAATCAATACTGCAATGGAAGCAATTGATAAGGTAAGAGATACATCTACATCTCATGAGCGCTGCAGTATCATTGAGGTTATGGGAAGAAGCGCAGGTTACATCGCTTTATGGTGTGGTGTTGCAAATGGTGCAGAGAATATTCTTCTTCCAGAGTATTATGATGGCGATGAGCAGGCACTGATCAATCAGATTATTGAGAATCGTAAGAAGGGTAAGAAGCATCATCTGATTATTAACGCAGAGGGTGTTGGTCATTCCGCAAGCATGGCAAAGAGAATTGAGGCAGCTACAGGCATTGAGACCAGAGCAACCATTCTTGGACATATGCAGCGTGGTGGAAGCCCGACCTGTCTGGATCGTTATTATGCATCTATGATGGGTGCTCGTGCCGTAGATCTTCTGTGTGAAGGTGCAAGCAACCGTGTAGTAGCATTCCGCGATGGTAAGTTCGTTGATTACGATATCAACGAGGCACTTGCTATGAAGAAGACTATCTCTCCATACGAGTACGAAGTAAGCAAGATGCTGTCTAGATAACTGAATGTTTTTAGAATTGCTAAGTTTTCAGTAACGGAGCAATTCGTAAGTATCATAAGTATCAGTATAAAAGAAAAAGAACGAAAGTGGCCCACGGTCTTGACTGTGGGCTATTTTTGCAGGAAAATACAGTTAAAAAAGAAAAAAAGTGAGGATCATTTATGAATCAGCAGCAAAAATATATTTTGAATTTACAGAGAAAATCCAGGGAGAGAAAGCGCGAGCAGGCATTTGTTATTGAGGGAAGAAAGATGTTTGAGGAGGCACCAGCAGATCGTGTAAAAATGATTGTGGCGTCCGAATCCTTTAGCAAAAGCAAAGAGGGCGCAGCACTTTTAAAAGGCAAAAAATTTGACGTAGTAAGTGATTCGATTTTTGAGACACTTTCCGATACAAAGACACCGCAGGGTATTCTTGCAGTAGTAAAGCAGCAGCCGTATTCATTTGAAGAGCTGCTTGGAAAAGACAGAGCCTCCTTTTTGCTTATCTTAGATCATTTACAGGATCCGGGAAATTTAGGAACAATCATGCGTGCAGCTGAGGCAGCAGGAGTGACTGGTATTTTAATGAGCAGTGACTGTGTTGATATCTACAATCCAAAGACAATACGAAGCACTATGGGTGCTCTTTACCGCGTGCCGTTTGTCGTATCAGAAGATTTTGCAGGCGATATAGAGCGCTTAAAAAAGGCAGGTGTAAGCACATATGCCGCTCACCTAGGCGCAACAATCAGCTACGAAGGAGCAGACTATAAAAAGCCTTGCGCATTTATGATTGGAAACGAGGCAAACGGTCTGTCAGATGAGGTAGCAGCGCTTGCAGACTGTAAGATTCTGATTCCAATGGCAGGACAGGTAGAATCATTAAATGCGGCAATGGCAGCCACTGTTTTGATGTTTGAGGCAGCAAGACAGAGACGGAATTGAGTTTACAGTGAACTGTAACAAAACTAGGCCTCCTGTCGATTTGCGCGACGGCTCTCCCAAGAAAGCAGTTGACAATATTTATTAAAAATGTTACAATGCGTCTGTAACAAAGTTGTAATAAGTTTAATAAAATTGAAACAGTTATTACATAATTATGATATTTTTCATGTCTAGGACGGTAAAAAATACTGTTTGCGAAAAGTAAATGTTTCACAGACATGAAAATAAAAATGGGAGAGGTCAAATATTCAATGAAAGCTAGAGTAAAAATTCTTGTGAATGGAGCGGCAGCAACGCTTTTAACTGGTGCAGTTGCAGCTGGACTTATTATTTCTTCAACAGGTGCACTCCAGACAAAGAATAATGATGTTCTCGCCGCGCGTGAGCTTGATGAGACACAGGAAGAGATGACAAGAGAGCAGGAGCCTCAGACAGAAGCAAATGCAGAATTAGTCAGCGCTGAACGTTATCAGCTGGGCATGTTGTGGGAACATGAGCTAACGGCGAAAAAGACAACAGAAAAGTCAACTGAGTCTGACGAAAAAAATTCAGAAAATGAGCAGTACTCATCAAGTGCATCATCTGCACAGAGTCCATTGGCAAGCTATTTTTCAGATCAGGCACTTGTAAATCCAAATACAGTAGGCAATTACTTAAATGTGCGAGTACAGGCAGATGAGAGTGCAGAGGTGGTTAATACCATTAAGGCAGAAGAGCTTGTATCTGTTCTTGGCGAAGACGGTGATTGGACAAAGATTGGAGTAGACGATATGGAGGGCTGGGTAAAAACCGAGTACCTTCTGACAGGAGAAGAAGCTGCAGCGTATATGCAGGAGAACGGAACTCTTTATGCAAGAGTGACTGTTCCGAATATGAACATTCGTCTTCGTCCTACAACATCTGCAGATATTTTGGATGTAGCATACGAATACGATGCTTATGAAGTAAGCTTGCTGGAGTCTGGCTGGGCATACTGTGTATATGACGGACCTATGAAGGGGTACCTTTCAGCAGATTGTCTTGCAGTTTCATATTCTCTTGGAGAGACATGGATCAATACCGATATTGCTTTAACAGAGGATAATGCAAAGCAGCTAGGTGTTGCAGTAAGTGAGAGCAGTGCAGAAAATATCCTGTTAGCATCTGCAAATAAAGTTAATACAAGTACTGATATCTCATCAGATACTACAAAAGAGGATGCAGGCAGCCAGGAAGTATTAACAGTTCTGTCACCAGATCAGGTAATGGCAATGGCATCTCAGGCAGAAACGGTAAGTTCTCAGCAAGAGGAATCTAAAGTACAGCAGGATACTGTGCCATCATCTAGTGCAGCAGCTATCGAAAACAGCACAGCAAACAGTGAGACAGCAGCACCGTCTGAGTCGGCACAGCAGCCATCTTCTGAGGCTGTACAGCCAACAGTACCAGAAACACAGCCATCTACTGAAGCTGTGACAGTAACAGGTATCGAAGCTTTCTATGTCGGTGGTACTAAGAGTGAAGGCGATGTAGTTTACAGCAATGAGGTATATGTTGTAGCAGCATACAGTGATGGAAATTATGCAACGATCACAGAAGGCTGGTCAAGCAGTGATATCGGTATGATGCTTCACGCAGGTGAAAATGTAATTACATTGTCTTATGGTGGTTTTTCATCTAACATCGTTCTTACAGTGGCAGCAGCATCGCCAGCGGTACCGGAGACACAGCCGACAGCGCCAGAGACACAGCCGGCGGCACCGGAGACACAGCCGGCAGCGCCAGAGACACAGCCAGCAGCACCAGAGACACAGCCAGCAGCACCGGAGACACAGCCGTCACAGCCAACTGGAAGCATCCGTGTCACTAATGTTGCACTCAGCAGTGATTTGACGCAGTATACATTAAATCTTTGCAGTCAGTATGGTGTGGACAGTTCAGTAATATTCTCTGTTATGTATCATGAGAGCCACTTTAATGCAGGTGCTACAAGCGGAAGCGGTGCACAGGGACTGATGCAGATCATTCCAAGATACAGTGCATCTCGTATGGCGAAGCTTGGTGTTACTAATCTGTATGATCCAGCATCCAACATCTTAGTTGGAATTGATTTGCTAGCGGAGTATTACCATACATATGGCAGTTGGAATCAGGCACTGACAGCATACCGTACAGGAAACGCAGGAAATGATTCTGCTTATGCGGCAACGATCCTTGGAAGTGTAGGAATGTTCCAGACTGTTTACTATGAATAATTATGAATAATAAAAAAGAGGTCATGTCGTTTTGGACATGACCTCTTTGCAGTTTGTGATGGTGTAAATCAAATCACTTGGTAATCAATGTACCGGTCTTTCCTGCAAGTGCTTCCTTTACCTTATCGAGGGATGTGATGATTGCCTTGCGGTTTTCACCTGCAGCTACAAAGCTTACAGCTGAAGCAAGCTTAGGCAGCTTTGTTTCCTTTGCCATAGTCTGGCTGTCGATAAGCTCCATTGCCTCTGCAACAGATAAATGATCTGGAGAGAACTCCTGCGGTGTATCTGCATGAATGACAAAGCGTTCAGTAGCAGATAAGAATAAAAGAACATCTGCGTCTAATTCGTGTGCCATCTTAGCAGCTGTGGCATCCTTCTCAATAACAGCACTGGCACCCTTTAAAACAGGACCCTGCTCTAATACAGCAATACCGCCGCCGCCGGCTGCGATTACGACCTGTCCGGCATCAGCAAGTGCACGAATAGCGTCAATCTCATAGATCTCAATCGGGGCAGGAGATGCAACGATACGGCGGAAGCCGCCTTCCTCTTCACGAACAAAATTACCCTTGTCACGTTCTGCCTGTGCCTGCTCAGCTGTCATGATACGGCCGATAGATTTCAGCGGATGACTAAATGCATGATCAAATGGGTCAACCTTAACCTGTGTAATAATGGTGGATACTGTGTTAAAGATACCTCTGCGAAGCAGCTCAGTACGGATCTCATTCTGAAGGTCGTATCCAATGTAGCCCTGGCTCATAGCACTGCAGACTGCCATAGGTGCAACTGTAAAATCCTGATGTGCATTGCCAAATTCGGTCATAGCCATGTGAATCATACCAACCTGAGGACCATTGCTGTGTGTGATAACAATCTGATATTTTAATTCTGCAAGGTCAGCAATAGCTTTTGCTGCTTCCTTAACAGCAGTCTTTTGCTCTGGAAGCGTCTTTCCAAATGCATTGCGGCCAAGCGCAACGACGATTCTTTTTTTAGGCATAATGAAAACCTCCCTGTTATTTAGCCACGTGAATTGTAACTATTATTTTCCTTATAATCATACCATTGCAGAGAAAACAAATCAACGAAAAATCCAAAATACACGTAAAAAGTTTTTAAGTTGATACAGTTCTTGTATTTGCGAAAAAATTATGATATGCTACATGAGTATTAGAGGGCTTTTTTATATTTGGAGGCAATAATAATGGAAACTATGGAAACAAAAGTAAATACAACAAATGAGACAGAGTCTGCAGCACATCAAACAGGTATGATGGATATAAATGATTTTGATTATGATCTGCCAGAGGAGCTAATTGCACAGGATCCGATTGAGGACCGCAGCAGTTCAAGATTGCTTTTACTGGATAAAAAGACAGGCAAGACTCAGGATAAGATTTTCAGAGATATTATCGATGAATTAAATCCAGGTGACTGTCTTGTTATAAATAATACAAAGGTTATTCCAGCGCGTCTGATGGGTGTTAAGGAAGATACTGGTGCTCACATTGAGGTGCTTTTGCTAAAGAGAGAGCAGGATGATGTCTGGGAGGTACTTGTAAAGCCAGGAAAGAAGGCAAAGCCGGGAACAATCATTACATTTGGTGATGGACGTTTAAAGGCAGAGGTGCTTGAAGTTGTAGAGGATGGAAACAGAAAGATTCGTTTTTCTTATCAGGGAATTTTTGAAGAGATTCTTGATGAGCTTGGACAGATGCCGCTGCCGCCTTATATCACACACCAGCTTAAGGATAAGAATCGTTATCAGACTGTTTATGCAAAGTATGAAGGCTCAGCAGCAGCACCGACAGCAGGACTTCATTTCACAAAGGATCTGTTGAAGAAGATTGAGGAAAAGAGTGTTGTTATCGCAAGCGTAACTCTTCATGTTGGTCTTGGCACATTCAGACCTGTAAAGGTTGAAAATGTTCTTGAGCATCATATGCACTCAGAGTTTTATCGTATCGAGCCAGAGGAAGCAGAGAAAATCAATGCAGCAAAGAAGGCTGGAAAACGTGTCATTGCAGTAGGAACGACAAGCTGCCGTACGTTAGAGTCAGCATCTACAGAGGATGGTATTTTGAAGGCGCAGAGTGGATGGACGGATATTTTCATTTATCCGGGTTATCATTTTAAAATGGTAGATGCCTTAATTACAAATTTCCATCTGCCAAAGTCTACACTTGTAATGCTTGTTTCTGCACTTGCTGGAAGAGAGCATATTTTAGCAGCCTACAAGGAAGCTGTTGAAAAGAAATATCGTTTCTTCTCATTTGGCGATGCGATGTTTATTCACTAAGAAAGGATATTTATATATGGAAGAAACAGTTCGTTTAAACAAATTTTTGAGTGAAAAAGGAATTTGCTCCCGCCGTGAGGCAGACCGTCTTGTTGATGAGGGAAAGGTCATGGTCAATGGCGTGTGTGCTGTTATGGGACAGAAGGTAAGCAGTGCAGATGAGATCGTTGTGGACGGAAAAAAGGTCAGCACAAAGCAGGTTAAGCCAGTATTGATTGCAGTCAATAAGCCGGCAGGAATCGTGTGTACGACAGCTCGTTTTGAGGGTGAGAAAAATATTGTAGATATGGTAAAATATCCTACTAGAATTTATCCGATTGGCCGTCTCGATAAGGAATCTGAGGGTCTGATTTTAATGACTAATCTTGGAGATCTGGCAAATGAAATTTCAAAGGCAAGCAATTCTCATGAAAAGGAATATGTTGTCACAGTTAATAATCAGGTAACAGAGAGCTTCTTAGATAAAATGAGAAGAGGTATGCATCTTGAGGAGCTTAATGCAGATACGATGCCATGCGTCTGCACAAAGACAGGAAACAGAGAATTTCATATTATTTTAAAGCAGGGCTTAAACCGTCAGATTCGTCGTATGTGCGCAGCATGTGGCTATCGTGTAGAGACATTAAAGCGTATTCGTATCATGAACATTCATCTTGGAAATATTCCGCAGGGAAACTTCCGTAATGTGACTGACGCAGAGTTTGATAAGCTTATTAAAACACTGTAATTATTTGTAAAAAGGCAGGTTTATTATGTCCGATTTGGAGCGTATGAAGGAGCTGGTAGAGCAGCTTGATGCGGCGGCGAGAGCATATTATCAGGAAAGCAAAGAGCTGATGAGCAATAAGGAATATGATGAGCTTTATGATGAGCTTACAGCACTTGAAAAAAAAACCGGAACAGTGCTTGCAAAAAGCCCGACTGCACATGCCGGATATGAGGTATTAAGTGCACTTCCAAAAGAAAATCATCCATCACCAATGCTGTCTCTTGATAAGACGAAGGAAGTGTCGCAGCTTCAGGAATTTTTAAAAGATCAGACAGGCATACTTTCCTGGAAGCTTGATGGTCTTACTATTGTATTAACATATGAGAATGGTACATTGACAAAGGCTGTGACACGTGGAAATGGAATCACAGGAGAGGTTGTCACACAAAATGCCAGACAGTTTGAAAATCTTCCAGCTAAGATTCCATTTAAGGGACGTTTGGTGCTGCGTGGTGAGGCAGTTATTTCCTATAAGGATTTTGAGCGAATCAACGAGGAAAATCCTGATGCGGATGCAAAGTATAAAAATCCGAGAAACTTGTGTGCAGGTTCTGTGCGCCAGTTAAATAGTCAGGTAACAGCAGGCCGTCATGTTCAGTTTATCGCATTTGCGCTCGTCTCGGCAGAGGATATGACCTTTAATAATTCAAGACGCTGCCAGTTTGAATGGCTTGCTGCGCAGGGGTTTGATGTTGTGACATACCGCATGGTAACTTCGACAGATCTTCCTGATTCTGTGAAGTGGTTTGCAAATCATATTGAATCAAATGAACTGCCATCAGATGGACTAGTTCTTTTGATGGATGATATCGCCTATGGTGAAAGTCTTGGAAACACAGCTAAATTTCCACGAAATGCCATGGCATTTAAGTGGAAGGACGAGACGGCAGAGACTACCCTTAGAGAGATTCACTGGAGTCCATCACGCACGGGACTTATAAATCCTGTTGCCGTGTTTGACCCTGTTGAGTTAGAGGGAACAACAATAACGCGTGCGAGCGTCCATAATGTTTCGATTGTGGAAAGCTTAAAACTTGGAATTGGTGATACAATCACTGTTTACAAGGCAAATATGATCATTCCTCAGATTGCAGAGAATCTGACACAAAGCAGTAACTTAACAATTCCGTCTGTCTGTCCAGTCTGCGGCGGACCAACAAAGCTTGTTACTAATGACGAGGTAACATGTCTGTACTGTGAAAATCCTGCATGTACGGCAAAGCAGACAAAAGCCTTTGAACTTTTTGTGAGCAGAAATGCCATGAATATGGAAGGTTTGTCAGAAGCGACCATTGAAAAGTTTATCGACTCTGGCTTTATTCACAGCTTTGCTGATATTTTCCATTTAAAGGAACATGCAGATGAAATTTGCAAGATGGATGGCTTTGGTGAAAAGTCATGTTCCAATTTGATTGCCTCAATTGATAAGGCAAGAAAGGTTAAGCTTCCAGCATTAATCTATGCACTTGGTATTCCAGGAATTGGTGTGGCAAATGCAAAGGTGCTTGCGCGTGCTTTCCACCAAGATCTTGATAAGCTTAGGGCAGCCACAGCAGAAGAGCTCACTGCGGTTGATGGTATTGGCGATGTTATGGCACAGGCTGTCTGCGATTATTTTAACGATTCAGAAAAAATGGGACAGTTAGATTCGCTCCTTAAGGAACTGGAACTTGTTTTGGAAGAAAATAATGAAAAACAGTATCTTGAAAACCTTACATTTGTGATTACTGGATCTGTCCATCATTTTGCAAACAGAAATGAGCTGAAAAACTATATCGAAAAGCATGGCGGTAAGGCGGCAGGGAGTGTATCAGCTAAGACAAGTTATCTTATTAATAACGACAAAGAATCAACTTCTTCCAAAAACAAAAAGGCAAAGGAGCTTGGTGTTTCTATCCTTTCAGAAGAGGATTTTCTTGATCTGTGCAAAAAAATGGAAGCTGGCGAGTAACGTAAAAAATGTATTCAATAAATATGAAAAGAGAATAACTTATGCCAATACGTGTAGATAATGACCTGCCTGCAAGGGAGGTACTCGAGTCTGAAAATATTTTTATGATGGGAGAGGAGCGTGCAGATACGCAGCAGATCCGTCCACTCGAGATAGTAATATTGAATTTGATGCCGCTAAAGCAGGATTATGAGATCCAACTTCTTAGGGCACTGTCAAATACGCCGCTGCAGGTCAATGTTACCTGTATGAATGTGAGCAGTCATGTGTCAAAGCACACATCTGCCAGCCATATCAATAAATTTTATACTACCTTTGAAGCCGTACGAAATATGTACTTTGACGGACTGATCATAACTGGTGCCCCAGTCGAGACAATGGAGTTTGAGGAAGTTTCTTACTGGGAGGAATTAGCGAGCATTATGGAATGGTCAAAGACAAACGTTACGAGCACGTTTCATATTTGCTGGGGAGCACTTGCCGGTCTTTATTATCATTATGGTATTCAAAAGACACCGACAGGAAAGAAGCTTTCTGGTGTGTATAGCCACCGTCTTCTTGACCGCTGTGAGCCTATTGTGCGAAGCTTTGATGATGTGTTTTACGCACCGCATTCGCGTTACTTTGGCGTAAAAAGAGATGATGTGTTAGCAAATGAACATCTTATGCTGCTTGCAGAATCAGATGAGGCAGGCTGCTATCTGATTAAAGACGATCAGGGAAATATTTATCTGCTTGGTCATCCAGAGTATGACCGCATGTCACTCGACGCAGAATATAAGCGTGATCTGGCAAAAGGCATGGATGCAGAGGTTCCGGTTCATTATTATGAGAACGATGATCCATCCACAACTCCGCTTCTTACATGGAGAGGGCATGCTAACACGCTGTATACGAACTGGTTGAATTTTTATGTTTATCAGGCGACGCCATATAAATGGTAATATGTACAAAACACTTGCGTGATTCTGCAAAATGAATTATAATGAATACGATTTTCGCATGTGTATCGGTGTTTTTTACAGAAAAATAAAAAACTATATTCATATACTTGATATTTGACGCAAGATTTGTTATATTTATAACAAGTTCGTTAATGAAATATCAATCTCGCGAAATACGAAAGGAGTTTATAATGGGAAGTAAGATTACTATTATTGGAGCAGGCAGCGTTGGTTCTACAATTGCTCATATTTTATCACTGAAGCCATATGTATCAGAACTCGTCATGATCGATATCCTTAAGGATAAGGCAGACGGTGAGATCATGGATATGGCACAGGGAACTGGTTTTAGAGATCCGATTTCTATGATTTCTGGTGATTACGAGGATGCAGCAGGTTCTGATATTGTGATTGTTACCTCTGGTGTAGCAAGAAAGCCTGGCCAGACCCGTATTGAGTTAGCAAAGACCAATGTTGCAATCATGAAGAGCATTGCACCTCAGGTAGCAAAGCATGCACCGAATGCACTGTGCATCATCGTAGCAAATCCGGTAGATGTACTGACTTATGCATTCTTAAAGTATTCAGGAATGAAGGAGAATCAGGTAATTGGTTCTGGTACACTGCTTGATACAGTACGTCTTACCTACAAGCTTTCTCAGGAACTTGGAATTGCACAAAGAAGCATCAAGGGCTATGTTTTTGGTGAGCACGGAGACACTTCTTTTATTCCGTGGAGCATGGTAACAGTTGAAGGCATCAAGCTTGATGAGTACACAAAGGGTGCAAGAAGACTTGGCATTGATGCAAATGATTTTGATCCAGATGAAGTAATCACCTATGTACGCAAGTCCGGCGGCGAAATCATCAAGAGAAAGGGTGCTACCTTCTATGGTGTAGCAAATTCTGTTGTTGATGTCTGTGAGGCATTGATGGGTGCTCAGGATCTTGTAACTGTTGTATCTTCCATGATGCATGGTGAGTATGGCGTAGATGATGTCTGTACCAGTTGCTTAACTGTAATTGGACCAAACGGTGTAAAGGGCAAGATCGAGGCAACGCTGACAGATGAAGAGGTTGCAAAGTTTAAGGCAAGTGCAGAAGCACTTAAGGCTGTTATTAAGGAAATGGATATTGAGTAATTAAAAAGCAGCAGACAACCTTTGGCGGGGCCTTGTGGGGCGTCGCCAAAGAATTATGTCTGTTTATGTTTTTTTTCTACATTTAGCAGAATTTACAAATTTAAGGAGGACTACTATGGAGTATCGTATTGAAAGAGATTCCATGGGCGAGATGCAGGTTCCGGCAGATCGCTACTGGGCTGCTCAGACTCAGAGAAGTTATCAGAATTTCAAGATTGGTATTGAAAAGATGCCAACTGAAATTGTACATGCATTTGGTATCTTAAAGAAGGGTGCTGCAATTGCAAATTTCAATCTTGGTAAACTGGATGAGGAAAGAAAGAACGTTATCTGCCAGGCGGCAGACGATGTAATTAGCGGCAAGCTGATGGATCATTTCCCACTTGCTGTATGGCAGACCGGAAGCGGTACACAGTCTAATATGAACAGCAATGAGGTTATCGCAAACCGCGGAAATGAGATCGCAGGAAAGAAGATTCTTCATCCAAACGATCACATTAATATGTCACAGAGCTCCAATGATACATTCCCGACTGCACTTCATATCGCAGCAGCTATGAGTATCGAGGACAATCTGTTCCCGGCTATGGATAAGCTGACTGAGACCTTAAAGCGTCTTGAGTCTGAGAATGAGGATGTTGTTAAGAGTGGTCGTACTCATCTTCAGGATGCAGTTCCGATTCGTTTCTCTCAGGAGATCAGTGGCTGGAGAAATATGCTTGAGAAGACAAAGAAGATGTTAGAGGCATCTCTTCCGGGCTTAAAGGAGCTGGCACTTGGCGGTACTGCTGTTGGTACTGGACTGAATGCACCAAAGAACTTTGGACCAGAAGTTGCAAAGGTAATCAGCGAGCTGACAGGAAAAGAGTTTGTTACAGCTGAGAACAAGTTCCATGCACTTACAGCAAAGGATGATATTACATTTGCACACGGCGCATTAAAGGCACTTGCTGCTGATCTTATGAAGATCGCAAATGATGTTCGTTGGCTGGCAAGCGGTCCAAGATGTGGTCTTGGCGAAATTTCAATTCCGGAGAATGAGCCGGGAAGTTCTATTATGCCAGGTAAGGTAAATCCGACTCAGTGCGAGGCAATGACTATGGTTGCTGTTCAGGTAATGGGCAACGATGCTGCTATCGGATTCGCTGCAAGCCAGGGTAATTTCGAGCTGAATGTATTCATGCCGGTTATCGCATACAATTTCCTGCAGTCTGTAAGACTTCTGTCTGATGTCATCGTTTCCTTCAATGACAACTGTGCAGTTGGAATTAAGGCAAACAGAGAGAAGATGAAGCACAACCTGCACAACTCTTTAATGCTTGTAACTGCTTTGAATCCATACATCGGATACGACAACGCAGCAAAGACCTCTAAGAAGGCATACAAGGAGAATATTTCCTTGAAGGAAGCCTGTGTACAGTTAGGATTTTTGACAGCAGAGAAGTTTGATGAGGTATTCCATCCGGAAGAGATGGCATAAGCCGCAGGTAACGCCGCAGCTGTCTTGGCTGCGGCACAAAAACATAGCCACTATGTGGCAGAATGGAAGGAACTATGAAGTATAGCTACTACCCAGGGTGTACCCTGAAGACAAAGGCAAAAGAGCTCAATGACTATGCCATTGCTTCTGCAAAGGCACTGGGCATTGAGATGGAGGAGATTGAGGATTGGCAGTGCTGCGGCGGTGTATATTCTACCGCTACAGATGAGATTGCCAATAAGCTTTCTTCCGTCAGAGCTCTGGCTCAGGCAAGAGATAAGGGACAGGATCTTCTGACTCTGTGCTCCGCTTGTCATAATGTAATTAAGCGTGTCAATAATGACATGAGAAACAACGAGGATTTCCGTACAAGAGCTAACAATTACATGGCACCTGATATGGAATACAATGGTGAGGCCAATGTAATTCATTACCTCGAGATGCTGCGCGATGTAGTAGGCTTTGACAACTTAAAGAAGGCAGTTGTAAATCCGTTAAAGGGAAAGAAAATTGCTGCTTATTATGGCTGTCTGTTACTTCGTCCGGGCAAAGTAATGGAGTTTGATGATCCAGAGAATCCACAGATCATGGAGGATTTCATTAAGGCTATCGGTGCAACTCCAGTTATCTTCTCACAGCGCAATGAGTGCTGCGGCGGATACATGACCTTAAACGATAAGGAACTGGCACAAAAGAGAAGCAATGCGGTTGTAGCATCTGCTTTAGAGCAGCAGGCAGACTGCATGATCACAGCCTGTCCTCTTTGCCGTTACAACCTCGTAGCCAATGCAACTGAAAACCAGATTCCAGTTTACTATTTCACTGAGCTGTTAGCAGAGGCGCTTGGCGTAAAAGAGGAGGTGCAGGCATGAATATCAATAAAGAAATGATTACTGATATCAGTGGTGTGAACCCGCGCAAGTGTATGAAGTGCGGAAAATGTTCTGCAACCTGTCCGGCATTTGATGCAATGGATTATCATCCACATCAGTTTGTTGATATGGTAGAAAACGGAAGAATCGAGGCACTGATGCAGTCTAAGTCCATTTGGAACTGCTTAAGCTGCATGGCATGTGTACAGAGATGTCCAAGAAGCGTTGAACCTGGAAAATTAGTAGAAGCAATTCGTCTGGCTGTCATTCGTCAGCAGGGCATGAATCATTTAAGCGAGGAAGCAATTCCAGAGCTGCTTGATCCAGAGCTTCCACAGCAGGCAATTGTCAGCGCATTCCGCAAGTATAAGAGATAAAGAAAGGCTGGTTTACATATGCAGAAAATAGGAGTATTTGTATGTTGGTGCGGAAGCAATATCGCAGCAACTGTCGATGTTGCGGCTGTGGTTGAAGCCTTAAAGGTTCAGCCGGGCGTAGTATACGCAACCGACTATCAGTATATGTGTTCTGCCAGCGGACAGAACATCATTAAGGATGCCATCAAGGAATACGGACTGACCGGCGTAGTAATCTGTTCCTGTTCTCCTCGTATGCATGAGGCAACCTTCCGCAAGACCGTACAGGCAGCGGGATTAAATCCATACATGCTTGAGATTGCAAACATTCGTGAGCAGTGTTCATGGATTCATAAGGATATCAAGGAAGCAACTGAGAAGGCAATCATTTTAGGCCGTTCCGCAATCGCAAAAGTTCAGTTAAATGCACCTCTTACCTCTCAGACAAGCCCAGTTGTAAAGCGTGCGCTTGTAATCGGAGGCGGTATCGCTGGTATCCAGACTGCACTGGATATTGCAGATGCTGGTTTTGAGGTTGATATCGTAGAGAAGAAGCCAACAATCGGTGGTAAGATGTCTCAGCTTGATAAGACATTCCCAACACTTGACTGTGCGGCATGTATTTTGACACCAAAGATGGTAGATGCAGGTGCAAACGATAAGATTCATCTGTATACCTACTGTGAGGTAGATAAGGTTTCAGGTTTCGTAGGAAACTTCAGTGTAACCATCAAGCAGAAGCCGCGTTACGTTGATCCAGTAAAGTGTACAGGATGTGGTGCTTGTACCGAGAAATGTCCGTCTAAGAAGACACCAAACGAGTTTAACATGGGTCTTGACAATAGACCAGCAATCTACATCCCATTTGCACAGGCTGTTCCGAAGTTAGCAGTTATCGACCGCGATGCATGTATTCACTTTAAGACTGGCAAGTGCGGACTTTGTGTGAGAACTTGTGGTGCCGGAGCGATCAATTATGATCAGAAGGAAGAGTTTATCACCAAGGAGTACGGTGCAATCGTAGTTGCAACAGGTTACAATCAGATTAAGCCTGTTAAGTTTGATGAGTATCTGTATTCACAGAGCAAGGATGTTGTTACTTCCTTAGAGTTTGAGCGTATCATGAACGCAGCAGGCCCGACAAAGGGACAGCTTGTATGTCCGTCTGATGGAAGACATCCAAAGAAGATCGTATTTGTACAGTGTGTAGGCTCCAGAGGAGATTCCTGCAGAGACAAGTCTTACTGTTCAAAGATCTGCTGTATGTACACAGCAAAGCATGCAATGCTTGTAAAGGATCATCATCCGGATATCGACGTTACTGTATTTTATATTGATGTTCGTACACCAGGTAAGAACTTTGATGAGTTCTATCGTCGTGCTGTAGAGCAGTATGGTGTACATTATATTAAGGGTATGGTCGGAAAGGTAGAGCAGGGTCAGGGCTGCCTTAAGGTTCAGGCTTCTGATCTGTTAAACAACGAGCAGATCCATATGGATGCAGATATGGTTGTTCTTGCATCTGCAATTGAGCCAGATGAGAGCGCAAGAAATCTTGCAACGATGCTGACTGCAAGTATGGATACAAACGACTTCTTTACAGAGGCTCATGCAAAGCTTCGTCCTGTAGAGAGCCCGACAGCTGGTATCTTCTTATCAGGTGTTTGCCAGGGACCAAAGGATATTCCGGAGACTGTTGCACAGGCAAGTGCTGCTGCAGCAAAGGTAATCGGCCTTCTTGCAAAGGATTCCCTGCTTTGCAACGCATGTGTAGCTCATTCTGATGAGACATTGTGTAACGGATGTTCACAGTGTGCAAATGTCTGCGCATATGGTGCTATCACCTATGAAGAGAGACTTGTTATGGACAAGGGTGTTCGTGAGACAAGAAGAGTTGCAGTTGTTAATGAAGCAATCTGCCAGGGCTGCGGTGCTTGTACGGTTACATGTCCGTCCGGCGCTATGGACCTGAAGGGCTTTGCAAATAATCAGATTATGGCGGAGGTAGACGCAATATGCAAGTAAATGAGACAAATGAAAACAAAGAGTTTACTCCTCTGATCGTGGCATTCTGCTGTAACTGGTGTTCATATGCGGGAGCAGACTTAGCTGGAAGCAGCCGTCTGAATTATCCGGCAAATGTCAAGATTATTCGTGTACCATGCTCCTGCCGTGTAAATCCGCTGTTCATTTTGCGTGCGTTTGAGAGAGGTGCTGATGGTGTTATCCTGTGTGGATGTCATCCGGGCGACTGCCATTACACAACTGGTAACTACTACGCAAGAAGAAGAATGACACTTCTGTTCTCTATGCTTGATTATCTGGGCATTGAGAAGGAGAGAGCAAGAGTGGAGTGGGTTTCTGCAGCAGAGGGTGCAAGATTTGCATCTGTTATGAATGATTTTGTGGACACCATTACAAAGCTTGGTGAAAACAGAAAGTTGAGGGATCTGCGATGCGAGAAATAAAAGAATTACTGGTGTCAAAAATCAATGAGCTTATTGATAACGGCACTGTAGACCGCGTGATCGGCTGGAAGGCCGGTGAATTCTGCTACGACGTATCTCCGGCTATCTTCACAAAGGAGAATCTGGACGAACTCGTTTATAATAGCTTCTGCGGCGCAAACCAGAGTAAATTTTTAGTAGGCGCTGCAACAATGGATGTGCCGTTCCGTGCACCGAATGCACCGGAACCGCCGCAGCCAAAGAAGATCCTTGCACTGCTTAAGCCGTGTGACTGCTACAGCTACAATCAGCTGCAGACAGAGCACAGACTGGACGCAGAGAAGGTTTATGCACTGGGAATCCCATGTACCGGAATGATCGATGTTAATAAGATCAAGGCAAAGGGAATCACAGGTATCCTTGGCATCGAGGAAGAGGGCGATACCATTAAGGTAAAGACTCTTTACGGTGATGAGGAGTGCAAGAAGAGTGAAGTGCTGTTAGAGCGCTGTATGGTATGCAAGGGCAAAAATCATGTAGCCGGCGATGAACTTTTAATTCCAGATGAGGAAGCACCAGAAGTTCCAGTAAGTGCAGATCGTATGGCTGAGGTTGCAAAGCTTGAGGCAATGACAGAGCAGGAGCGTTTTGATTTCTGGAGAAGCCAGCTGTCAAAGTGTATCCGCTGCAATGCATGTCGTAATGCATGTCCAGCATGTACTTGCCGTACCTGCGTATTCGATAACCCGAAGTCCGGAGTTGCTGCTAAGGTAAACAATACTGATTTCGAGGAGAATATGTTCCACGTTATTCGTGCATTCCATGTAGCTGGTCGTTGTACCGACTGTGGTGAGTGCAGCAGAGTATGTCCGCAGAACATTCCTCTTCATCTGTTAAATCGTAAGTTCATCAAGGATATTGATACATTCTACGGTGATTTCCAGGCAGGAACTGAGGTTGGCGTAAGAGGACCGCTGATTTCTTATACTAAGGAAGACTGTGAGCCGAGTATCGTTATGGAGAGGGGGAATTAATCATGTTAAAGATTGCTATGAGTGAGATTTCCCGCCTGTTTGATGCGATTCAGGCTGTGGATGAACTGTATTTGCCAGTAGAGAAGGGCAATGAGGTAGAATTTGGTCCTTATTCTGCAGATGCAAAGGTGCGTCTTGATGCACTTCAGACTGTAAAGTCTGCAAAGGATATGTTCTTCCCGTTCCAGGAAGATCTGATGAAATTCCATATGGACGGAAAGAAGATTTCTGTAGAGGCAGCTGCAAAGAAGGATAAGGATTTTGTTGTATTTGGTGTCAGAGCATGTGATGCAAGAAGCTTTTCAATTTTGGATAAGGTTTTCCTTGCTGATCCGGTTGATACTTATTATCAGGCAAGAAGAGAGCATGGCATTGTTGTATCTATGGCATGTCACAGACCAGAGGAAACTTGTTTTTGCAGTACCTTTGGAATTGATGCAACTAAGCCAGAGGGTGATGTTGTAACATGGATCGTAGAGGATACCCTTTACTGGGAAGCACAGACAGAGAAGGGCGAGGGCTTAACTAAAAAGGTTGAGGCTGTTTTAGCAGAGAGCGATTCTAAGGCAGTAGAGGCACAGCAGGCTGCTGTAAAGGAAATCTTAAAGAAGCTGCCTCTTGCTGATCTTGATCTGTCCTATTTCACTTCTCATCCGGAGTTAGAGATCTTCAAGAGAGAAGAGTGGAAGGAACTGTCAAGCCACTGCTTAGGCTGCGGAACATGTACATTTGTATGTCCGACATGTCAGTGCTATGATGTGCGTGACTATGATACAGGACATGGTATTGAGCGTTACCGCTGCTGGGATTCCTGTATGTACCGTGACTTCACAATGATGGCTCACGGAACAAACCGTAAGAGTCAGGTAGAGCGTTTCCGCCAGAGATTCATGCACAAGCTGGTTTATAATCCGCTTAGAAATGATGGCGAGTTCTCCTGCGTAGGCTGCGGCCGCTGCTTAAAGAAGTGCCCGAATTCCCTGAATATCGTTAAGGTAGCAAAAACATTGGGAGGTACACAGGCATGAGTGAGAGAAGAGAAGAATTAATTCCTGCTCTTGGCGTTGTTACTGAGATCCGTAAGGATACACCGGATGTAAAGACATTCCGTGTTGTAACGCCAGACGGCAAGAAAGCATTTGAACATAAGCCTGGTCAGTGTGCCATGCTTTCCGTTCCAGGTGTAGGAGAGGGTATGTTTTCCATTACCTCTTCTCCGACACAGGAAGAATATATGGAGTTTTCCATTAAGAAGTGCGGATGTTTGACTAGCTGGCTTCATGCAATTGAACCAGGTCAGATGATCACAATCCGTGGACCATATGGAAATGGATTCCCGGTAGATACCGAGTTAAAGGGCAAAAATTTGCTGTTTATCGCAGGTGGTATCGGACTGGCTCCGCTTCATTCTGTAATCAACTATTGCCGTCACTATCGTGATCAGTACGGTGATATTGATATTATTTACGGTTCCCGTTCTATGGATGATCTTGTAGACATCAAGGAAATTCAGGACGAGTGGTGCAACGAGGAAGGAATTAACGTTCATCTGACTATCGACCGCCCGCAGGAGGGTTGGGATGGCCATGTTGGATTTGTTCCAAGCTACGTAAATGAGCTGAATCTTTCCTTAGACAAGACAATCCTGATCTGTGGACCGCCGATCATGATCAAGTTTACTCTGCAGAATCTGCAGGCACTGGGCTTCTCAAAGAGCCAGGTATATACAACCATGGAGCTTCGCATGAAGTGCGGTATCGGAAAGTGCGGCCGCTGCAATATCGGTTCCAAGTATGTCTGCAAGGACGGTCCGGTATTCCGCTTCGACCAGCTGGATGAGCTGCCAGACGAGTATTAATCGCGAAGACAATGAGCCGTGCGCAGTCGAAGAAAAGTGAATGCATCATGTTTACATGAATGTAGACACTTTTCTGAGACTGCATAGGGCGAAGCCCGCGTGCGAGCGTGCGCGAAGCGCATGCGAGAGAGCACGGCGAAAAAAAGATTTGAATATGGAGGAAATATAATAATGGACGAAATGATTACAGTTTATTTATATGGTAAGAAATATACTGTTCCCTCCAGCCTGACAATTATGGAAGCTTTTGAGTATTCCGGTTATCAGCTGGTTCGTGGCTGCGGCTGCCGTAACGGTTTCTGTGGTGCTTGTGCTACTATTTACCGTATTAAGGGTGAGACAACTCTTCATGGCTGCCTGGCATGTTCCACAAAGGTTGAGGACAACATGTGTGTAGCATCTCTGCCGTTCTTCCCGTTAGAGAAGGAAATCTATAACATTGAGGAGATCCGTCCAACTCAGGAGATCATGATGCAGCTGTATCCGGAGATCTATTCCTGTATCGGATGTAATGCCTGTACAAAGGCTTGTACACAGCAGTTAAACACCATGCAGTACATTGCATATGCACAGCGCGGTGAGTACGAGAAGTGTGCAGAGGAGTCCTTTGACTGTGTAATGTGTGGTGTCTGCTCATCCAGATGTCCGGCTGGAATTTCTCATCCGCAGGTTGCATTACTTGCAAGAAGATTGACCGGTAAGTACTTAAAGCCAGAAGCAAAGCATCTGACAAAGCGTGTTGAGGAGATTGCAGAAGGAGATTTCGATGAGGCGATGAAGGAAATCATGAGCAAGTCTGTAGACGAGCTGAAGGATATGTACAACAATCGTGTAATCGAAAAATAAAGGAGGACGAATAAGATGAGCTTTCCATATACAGAGGAAATGATGGAGTCTGTCAAGAAAGTTGAAGCCACCAGAGCAGCCCGTATGGCAGCAGAGCCGAGACGTATGACAGCAGAAGAAAAGGATGCACTGCTTGAGCAGTATCATCCAGACTATAATCTTTCTAGCTTTGCAGAGATTATAGTAGGACCGAACAAAGGCGAGAAGGCTCCGAAGGAGTTAGTAGAGCTTTTACAGGCAAAGAGCCGTGTTCAGGGAATGACCTTAGATTTGGCTCATCCGGATTATGACGTTGACGTTCTTGTTATCGGCGGCGGCGGTTCCGGTGCATCTGCAGCAATCGAGGCACACGAGGCAGGCGCAAACGTAATGATCGTTACCAAGCTTCGTATCGGTGATGCCAACACCATGATGGCAGAGGGTGGTATCCAGGCAGCAGATAAGGAAAATGATTCTCCGGCACAGCATTACTTAGATGTAATGGGCGGCGGACATTTCGCAAACGTTCCAGAGCTTGTTGAGAAGCTTGTTATGGACGGACCAGAGTGTATCAAGTGGTTAAATGACCTTGGCGTTCTGTTTGATAAGGATAAGGACGGCAACATGATTACCACACACGGCGGCGGAACTTCCAGAAAGAGAATGCATGCAGCAGCAGACTACTCTGGTGCTGAGATCATGAGAGTTCTTCGTGATGAGGTTCAGAACCGTAAGATCCCGGTTGTTGATTTCACATCTGCAATCGAAATCATCAAGGATACTGAAGGTAAGGCAGCAGGTGCTGTTTTACAGAACATGGAGACAGGTGAGATCTTAATCGCACGTGCAAAGTGCGTTATCATCGCAACTGGTGGTGCAGGAAGACTTCATTATCAGGGATTCCCGACATCCAATCACTACGGTGCAACTGCAGACGGTTTGGTACTTGCTTATCGTGCAGGCGCAAGACTTCTGTATCAGGATACATTACAGTATCATCCAACTGGTGTTGCATTCCCATCTCAGATCTATGGTGCGCTTGTAACAGAGAAGGTTCGTTCTATGGGTGCACAGTTTGTTAATGTAAACGGTGAAGCATTTATGCATCCGCTGGAAACAAGAGACGTTGCAGCATCTGGCGTAATTCGTGAGGTAGCAAGAGGAAACGGAATCCACACACCGCTTCGCGATGGTATCTGGCTGGATAGCCCGATGATCGATGCAATCCACGGAGAAGGAACACTGGAGAAGAGACTTCCAGGTATGCTTCGTATGTACTTAAGATATGACATCGATATGAGAAAGGTGCCGATCGTAATTTACCCAACACTGCATTACCAGAATGGTGGTGTTCGTGTCAGCGTAAACGGTATGTCTGATGTTGAGAATCTTTATGTTGCAGGTGAGGCAGCAGGTGGTGTTCATGGAAGAAACCGTCTGATGGGTAACTCACTTCTGGATGTTATTGTATTCGGTCGTAACGCAGGTCAGGAAGCAGGTAAGCAGTTTAAGAACGTTACACTGTCTGATCTGACACTGGAGCATGTTGACAGCTTCGAGAAGGAGTGTGAGGCAGCAGGCATTCATACCGATGAGGTATCTCCGAAGATCTTACCAGATTACAGAAGAAAAAAGTAATTCAATAAAATAAAAGCAAAAAAGCCGGGGAAACCCTCCGGCTTTTTTGAGCACAATGAAATAATATCAAAATAAAAATAGGGGAAACGGCTATGGGATATGTAAATAGTGTCCTTTCAAATCCGGCATTTCAAGTTTTTTTAATTGCAATGATCGGATATATCATAGGACGTATTAAAATTAAAGGAATTGAGGTAGGAGATGCCGGCATTCTGATTGTATCACTGATTGCCGGACACTTTGGAGTAACCTGTCCGTCATTTGCAAAGAGCATCGGTATTGTATTGTTTGTAGCATCGGTTGGTTTGATTGCCGGACCAAAGTTTTTTCATAATTTCATGCACAACTTCAAGTCTTACGTTATACTTGGCTTTTGCATTATTATTGCCGGTGGACTTTGTACAGCAGCTATCTGTCTGATTGGAAATGTAGATGGTGCTCTGGCAGCCGGACTGCTTTCAGGTGCCCTGACAAGTACACCAGGATTTGCAGCAGCACAGGAGGCAGCAGGCAACGCAAAGGATATTGTATCAGTCGGCTATGGAATTGCCTACCCATTTGGTGTTATTGGAGTCGTATTGTTTGTGCAGCTGATGCCAAAAATCTTAAAGGTTGATATGGCAAAGGAGCGCGCAAAGCTTGCAGAGGATGCAGGAAATGCACCAAAGAGTTTTAAGACAAAGGGTTTAATCGCTGTTGATTCGCTTGGCATGATGCCGCTTTGCCTGACAATCGTACTTGGCTTAATCATTGGTCTTATAAAGATTCCGCTTCCAGGCGGTGCTTTCTTTTCACTTGGAACATCTGGCGGTCCGTTAATTGCTGGTCTGTTAATTGGTCATATTGTGCACATTGGACCGATTGATCTAAAGCCGAAAAAGAGCGTCATGGAATGTATGCGTGAATTTGGTCTGATTCTTTTCCTGATAGGAGCAGGCTGCGAGGGCGGAGCTGGTTTTGTCGATACACTTATAGAACAAGGTCCGATTCTTTTCGTGTACGGAATGATAATGACACTTGTTCCGATGATTGTCGGTTACTTATTTGCAAAGAAGGTATTAAAGCTTCCGATCCTCAATAACATGGGTGCTTTGTGCGGTGGTATGACAAGTACACCAGCACTTGGCTCACTGATTCAGGTAGCAGGAACAGATGATGTGGCATCTGCCTATGCATCAACATATCCGATTGCACTTGTAACAGTTGTTCTTGTGGAGCAGATGATAGTGCTGTTGTTCTAAAAAAATGCCAGGCATGTTTTTTCATGCCTGGCAAAATTGTTTTAGATGGAGTTATCAGGAATCAAATATTTCTCTAACAATGTAAATGGCATACTTCCCATTTTAAGATAAGCAGCATACATATTTTTGTCAGATGAATATCCGTCAGCCATCTGTTCAAAAAGATCTTCAGTTTTATAGTAGCCAACGCTGTATGGCAGATAGACGCCAGGATCGTTAGCGCAGGTATCTATAAAATTCTGGCAAGTGTTTTTATCTAATTCGCCATAATAGGTTGTTAAAAAATTAGAGGTTTCTTCTATGCCCCAGCCCTCGTAATTGACGCCAATGTCAACAACGGAGAGTGCAGCCATTCCAAGGATCATGTTAGTAAAGTAGGCATCAGCAGTTGCTTCGTCAAGTCCAGCCCATTCAAGAGAAAGCTTTTCAACGTAATAAGCCCATCCCTCTGAGGTACCAAGAGAACCAATGAGAGTCTCAATATTGTATTCAAAAGAATTTTGCATAAAATACTGGTGCTGATAAAGATGACCAGGATAGCCCTCATGTGCCATTGTAGTCCAAAGAACCATCGAATCATCGCCAACTTCGCTGGGGTTAATCCGGATAATGTTTCGACTTTCGTTATCAAGCGGGCTTGACAGATAGTAGGCCAGATTGTTCGGAACCTGAAGTGCTTCGGGAAGGTAGCTTAGTGTATATGTGGTATCACCGATATCCGGCATACATTCAGTTGCCTTTTGATTTAATGTCTGAAGAATAGCATCAGCGTCTGTTTTTGGTGCTGTCAGGGAATCAAGATCATTTAACAAATTAGGATTGTAGGAGTAAGACTGCGACAGGTTCATAAGCCCCTGTGTCAGCTTATCTGTCAGATAATCCTTAAGCTCAAGCGGTGTCATATCAGTTCCTGTATTGTCTCTTACTAAAAGTTCATAATATTCCTTACCCTGATCATAAAAAGCAAGACCTTTGCTCTCACCGGCAGAGGCTTTTTTATTTTCTAATGTTTCATAGAAAGAAGAAAAAGCAGGAAGAACTTCATCGGTCAACACTGTCTCTACCTGTTTTGTATAGTTATTAACTACATCATCAGATAATCCGGTTTCACTCACATTTGACTCAAACGCCTCAAGGTAGGGATGATTTTCTAATGTTGTCATCGCATCCTTATTTTCCAGTGCCTGCTCAAAGGCATAGAGGCTAGGCACATAGCCAATACTTTCCTGATGTTCAATTTCCTTCACAACGTCATTTAAAAAACGTGGGATGTCTTTTAATACATCAAGATAGTTTATAATATCCTGTTCAGACAAAAGATAATATTCAGTAATAGTTGTGTTTAAAGTGGATAAAATGCCGCTCATAGGTCCTAAGGTACTTGTATAGTCAGGAAGCGTACAATATTCCAGATTAATGTCAATATAGTGCTTCATTAGCTGGTATACCTGCTTTTGCTTTGCTGTCAGTGAATTGTATTCTACTGCTGAGAGATTCTCTTTTGCACGATTTAATATTTCAGCAGTCTCGGTGAAAGTTTCACTAAAGGAGCCAAGTGGTGGATTATCAGACGGTTTATAATCCTCTGGAAAAGAAAAGGAATAGTGCAGATTAATAGGCGAAGAATCCATGATATCCCAAAAGAAAGTGTTGGCAGCATTGTCAAAAGCATCCTCTGTATTAGACGCGGCGTGTACTTTAACAGTGGTTGTTAGTGCCAGAGAGGGAATCAAAGCAGTACTTAAAAGAAATTGTTTTGCATGTAATTTTAAAAAAAACATAAAATCTCCTTTCATTATAAAAATAGTGTTTCAAATATAGAGAAAAATATGCTATGATACAGAGAGTGCTTTTAATGGCACAATCAGTATTATAATGATAAAGTTTTGCTGTTAAAAAGCTAACTATAATCATACCATGCATGGGCAACCAGACGCAAGCAAAAAAGGCAGGAAATGAAATTCATGGAGAAAAAGAATCAGAATACAAATAAAAAAATAATACAGACATCAAACAAACAGGTACATCAAATGCGAGATACCAGAACAAAAAACGCTTCACAGAAGCGCTCAAAAAAACATCGAAAAAAGCAGGTATTTGGCAGACAATCCATTTTTGCAGGCGGCTTTTGCATTGTGGCTGCGCTTGCAATAGTGATTGGAATTTTTGTTTCAAATAAAACAAAAACACCGTATGAAAAGCAGGTGATTACGCTGTATGAAAAGGAAAATGAATCACTCGCAGAGCAGCAGACAAATCCTGAGGCAGGTATGGACGAGGGAATTTCTTCAGGCTTAAAACAGGTAAGAGATTATGGTGTGAAGCTGCCGGAGAGCTTTCAGAATCCGCCAATTTTTGAGAGTACATTTACCAGCACAGGAGATACTGTTCTTGATACAGCGAATCGTTATGCTGCAATGTATGATTATGATAAGGCAATTGAGACGATTCAGGCAGTGAGCGGCTATGAGAGTAATGAAGAGTATACAAAGGCTCTTGAGGAATATGATCTTGAAAAATCCCGTCTATTCCAGTGGAATGACAACTACACAATTACACATATTTTCTTTCATACTTTGATTGTAGATCCTGAAAAGACATTTGATGTTTCACTTAGTAGCAAGGCGCAGGTGATTGCATATAACGAAGCTATGACCACAATTGATGAGTTTGTAAAAATAATTCAGAAAATGTACGATGACGGATATGTGCTTGTAGGTCTTCATGATGTGGCGGAAATGGTAACTCAGCCAGATGGAACACAGATCATGCAGATGAAGCCGATCTATCTTCCAGCAGGAAAAACACCATTTGTGCTGTCACAGGATGATGTCTGCTACTATGAGTATATGACAGGGCAGGGCTTTGCAGATCGCTTTGTGCTTGATGAAAATGGAAAAATTACAAATGAATATACGCTTGATGACGGCACTGTAATACGAGGCTCATTTGATGTGCTTACCATTTTAGAGGATTTTATCGAGGCACATCCAGATTTTTCGTATCGCGGTGCGCGTGGAACAATTGCAGTCACTGGCTATAATGGTATATTTGGTTATCGTACCTCTGACTATTGGTACAATTGGAACTGCGAATATTTTGATCAGCAGAATGCAGAGGAACGACAGCGTATGTACTACAATAATGAAAACATTGAGGCAGATAAGGCATCGGCCAAAGAGATTGCCGCCGCAATGAAGGAGCTTGGATGGACAATTGCTAGCCATAGCTGGGGTCATATTTATATTGGAAGCAGCAGTTATGGTCGTGTCTGCTGGGACACTGACATGTGGGAGAGAGAGGTAGCACCGCTTGTTGGAGGAACAGATATTATCATTTTTGCATTTGGTGAAGATCTAGACGGCTGGCAGGGCTATGCAGCTGACAATGAGAAGTTCTTGTATTTGAAACAAAAAGGCTTTGACTACTATTGTAATGTAGATGCATCAAGTGAACATTGGATTCAGATTGGCGCGAATAAAGATTATTTCCGTCAGGCAAGACGAAATCTGGACGGAACTCGTATGTGGGAGGCAGTTATGAGCTATACTGACAGCAGCTATCATAACCGTTTATCAGATTTGTTTGATGCAAGAGATATATTTGATCCAGCAAGACCAACACCTGTAGAGTAATGAATAATATATGTAAATATACACACTTACAGAATAAAGACGGTGAGAAAAAGGGGAGCAGAGCTCTCCTTTTTCTTTTGTCTGAATGTATTTGCTCGAAAGAAAAACAGGAATTTCAAAGGTTTTTCAGAATAAATTTAAAAAATATGTATGAAAAGCATCATATTCTTTTGAATATCTGCGAATTTTTTTACATAATTCATATTGAAAAAAATTAAAATGTGTAATACAATAATACTCACGAGCGCTGCATAGGCAAGATAAAATGCATGTAGTGAACGGAATACGCATACGAGTTTGCATGAAAACTGTATAACGGTGAAGCGCAAAACTGTATAGACTGAGGAGGCTGCATATTATGAAAGCATATAAGGATATGACCAGAGAAGAGCTTTTTGCTGAGAAGGAAAAGCTTGAAGCGATGTATCAGGATTACAAGGGACAGAATTTAGCACTTAACATGTCCAGAGGTAAGCCATCAGCATCACAGCTTGATCTGTCCAAGGGAATGATGGACGTGCTTAGGTCTGATTCGAATCTGACATGTGAGGATGGTACCGATTGCCGTAACTACGGTGTCCTCGATGGAATCCCAGAGGCAAAGCGTCTGTTAGGTGGCATGATAGGTGCAAAGCCAGAGCAGGTAATTGTATATGGCAACTCCAGTCTGAATGTTATGTATGATTCTGTTGCTAGATGTATGTATGAGGGTGTCTTAGGAGGAAAGCCGTGGGCACTTCAGGGTAAGGTTAAGTTCTTATGTCCAGTTCCAGGCTATGATCGTCATTTTGGCATTACTGAGCATTTTGGCGTAGAGATGATCAATGTGCCGATGACACCAGACGGACCAGATATGGATATGGTTGAAAAGCTTGTTTCTGAGGATCCACTGGTAAAGGGTATCTGGTGTGTTCCGAAGTATACAAACCCACAGGGCTATGTATACTCAGATGAGACAGTACGCCGCTTCGCAAACTTAAAGCCGGCAGCAGAAGATTTCCGTATTTTCTGGGATAATGCATATTGTATCCATCACCTGTATAACGGTGAGCCTGCACAGATCTTAAACATTCTTGAAGAGTGTGAGAAGGCAGGAAACCCGGATATGGTATATGAGTTCGTATCCACCTCTAAGGTTGTATTTCCAGGTTCTGGTATGGCAGCACTCGCAGCCTCCACTGCAAATGTAGCTTCCATCAAAAAGCAGATGGCAGTTCAGACCATCGGCCATGACAAGGTAAATCAGCTGCGCCATGTTCGTTTCTTCGGCGATAACGAGGGAATGGAAGCACATATGAAGAAACATGCAGATCTGATTCGTCCAAAGTTTGAAGCACTGATTTCCATCATGGAAGAAGATCTTGGCGGACTGGATATCGCAGAGTGGACTAACCCTAAGGGCGGCTACTTTATTGGATTTGATTCAATGCCAGGCTGCGCAAAGGAAATCGTAGCAAAGATGAAAGAGGCAGGCGTTATCCTGACAGGAGCAGGAGCAACCTTCCCATATCATATTGATCCGCAGGATAGAAACATTCGTCTGGCACCGACCTTCCCGACCATTGATGAGTTAAAGCTTGCATCAAGAGTATTTACAGTATGCGTAAGACTTGTATCAGCAGAGAAGCTGCTGGCAGAAAAAGCATAAATATAAAAAAGCAGTCCAAATTTGATATGTACCCAGTTTTCTGGACACCGGGTCAAAATTGAATAATTAAGCTTCCATCATGGATGCTTCCCTGAACTTAGAGGGAGGCATCCATTTTGTTTTAGCTTGGATTCTGGTGTTATTGTAATAGTCGATATACTCGGCAATCGCCTTAGAGAAGGATTCAAAGGAGGGATAATCCTTCTCTAATCCATAGAACATTTCGTTTTTCAGCCTGCCAAAGAAAGTCTCCATAATGCAGTTGTCATAGCAGTTGCCCTTTCGGGACATAGATTGTATAATTCCATGCTTTTGAAGTTCGCTCCGGTAAAATGCGTGCTGGTACTGCCAGCCCTGATCCGAGTGCATAATCAAACCTTGTACAGAAGGAAATCGTTCAAACGCTTTATTCAGCATATCCTTGATTTGTTCCATGTTCGGACTGGTAGAGAGATTGTAGGAAATAATCTCATTGGTATTCATGTCAAGAATCGGAGAAATGTAGCATTTACCCCAAGGCAGATTGAATTGCGATACATCTGTTGTCCACTTTTGAAGCGGCTTCTCGGTACTGAAATCCCGATTGATAATGTTATCAGCGACCTTGCCCACATCGCCTTTGTAGGAATGGTACTTTTCCTTGGGGCGTTTGCCGCATAGTGCAAACTGATTCATAATTCGCTGGACACGCTTATGATTTACCAGAAAGCCACGGTTCAGAAGCTCCCGATGTACCCTTCTTACGCCATATCGCTTCCTGTTCTCGTTGAAAATGGAAACAATTTCAGACGATAGATTGGCGTTTCGTTCTTTGACTTTGTCGGTTCTGCCGAGCTCATAATAATATGTCGACCTGGACAGCCCAATGGCATCCAGCAGATCATTCAGTCTGTGTCCTTCTTTGTGGAGTTCTTGGACGAGCGCAGCCTTTTCGCCTTGAGTTGCGCTGCGCATCTCTCTTCTCTCAAGGCAATCTCTTTTTTTACGACGGTAATCTCCGATCTCAGACGCTCATTCTCTGATCTGAGCCGAATCATTTCTTCTCGCTCTGAAGGGGTCAGTTTTGCTGGTACGATTTTCTTCTTCATGGCAGGCTCCTTGGGTGGCCGTCCTTTTTGCTGTGCGGCCAATCCCTGATACCCTTTCATTTTATAACATCTGACCCATTGGTACAAGAGACCGTCACTGATTCCAGCCGAAATTGCCGTTTCTTTACACGATGCACCGGCCAAAATTTTAGCAATCAGCTCATACTTTTCTTCTGTTGCCCATACTTTGTTTTGATTTTTATGTCGAAATGCTTCTGGACCACAAGCATCTTCTGTACGAACCCAAATCCGAATTGTATCATGAAATCGTTTTTCATTTACTCCCTCTGGTGTTTCTGGCCATTTTCCTTGGCGGTACAATTCCACACACTTTTTCTTGTATTCATAACTATATTTCATAAAAATACCCCCAATACTGGGTGTCCAGTATTGGGGGTACATATCAATTTGGGCTGCTTTTTATTATGTAACTTGAAAAAGTATTGATTATATGTCTAAATGCTATCGACTTTCTAATATTATTTTGCCCATTCTCCAATTGGCAGTTCGGTCATGGTGCCGCCCTTTAATTCAATGAAGTTGGTGTCGTTTACACAGATCCATACAGATGCTGCACTTGGATTGTATACATGTGAGCAGTCTGCGGTGTACTGGAGTCTCTTTGCTGCGTCAAGGTAATCAACGATTTCGATGTTGGTTGCGTACCAGATATCGTCGCGTCCACCGACTAACTTGCAGAAGTCTTCCATGAGTTCCCAGTTATTCTGATTAGTGAACTCATAGCTGTGACCCCATACATACATCATGTACAGATACTGTTTCTTGAACAGATCAACAAACTGCTGGCCAAGCTCGAGCAGATTTTTATTGTGGTGGCAGGTTGGATTCCACTCAAGGAAGTTTTCTGGCATTGCAAATGACATTGTGCTTGTTACAGTACGTGCATAGCGAATGCCAAGAGACGGAAGTGCATTTATGATTTCCTTTGAGTAAGAGCCATTCGGGTAGGAGAGTCCGCGTACCGGATATCCCATGATTGCCTCAAGATTTTTACGGTCATCAAGTACCTGAGATACTACCTGCTCCATAGGGCAGCGTGCAATTGTCGGGTGAGTTAATGTATGGCAGGAAACTTCATGTCCTTTGTAGAGTTCCTGGTATTCAGAGGTTGGAATACGTGTGTCCATCTCCAGACCGGAATTTAAGTGGAATGTACCCTTGATGCCATATTTATTAAAGATGGAAACAAGGCGGCGATCTTCTAATTTACCATCGTCGTAGCTCATTGTTAAAACCTTGTGTTTTCCGCCTGGAAAACAGGTATAAATTGTAGGGAGTTTTCTTTCGCTCATAATAATCCTCCATATTTTGCATAGTAATGCAGTGTAGTGTTCGAGTCGGAAAAGATGACAATGCACGAATCCGTGAACTGAACTTAAGTATAGCAGATCATTAGTAAAAGTGCAAGAAAGCATCTAAAAAAAAAGAAGAGTGTCAAGAAAATTGATGTAGAGGTTGTACAAACAAGTTGACTTTTATAGGGCCATGCATTATGATTATTACAAATGCATGGATAAGAACTTTGGTCCATGACAATAATTTGGAGGTGTATGTTATTATGAAATTTTTTATTGATACTGCCAATGTTGACTACATCAAAGAGGCCAATGATATGGGAATTATCTGTGGTGTTACCACAAATCCGTCCCTGATTGCAAAGGAAGGACGTGTTTTTGAGGAAGTAATCGCAGAGATCGCATCAATCGTAGATGGCCCGATCAGCGGAGAGGTTAAGGCAACTACAACAGATGCTGAGACTATGGTTAAGGAAGGTATTGCAATCAGCAAAATTCATCCGAACATGGTTGTAAAGATTCCTATGACAGCAGAAGGCTTAAAGGCAACAAAGGCACTTTCCGCAATGGGAATCAAGACAAACGTGACGCTTGTATTCTCAGCAGCACAGGCACTTCTTGCAGCAAGAGCAGGTGCAACATATGTTTCTCCATTCCTTGGAAGACTTGATGATATTTCTACACCAGGTATGGATCTGATCCGCACTATCGCTGATATCTTTGCTATGTATGATGACATTGATACGCAGATCATTGCAGCCAGCGTAAGAAATCCGATTCATGTAATCGACTGTGCGCTTGCAGGTGCTGATATCGCAACAGTTCCATACAATGTACTGATGCAGATGGTAAAGCATCCATTAACAGATCAGGGTATTGAGAAGTTTAAGAAAGATTACATCGCTGTATTTGGCGAGTAATTAAGTGAGTAATTCAGGTGCGCGTAAAATGCGTGCTGAAAAATAGATACATATAATGTAGGAGGCATATTTATCATGAACAACATTCCTCAGGTAAAATTAGGAATCGTAGCAGTCAGCCGTGACTGTTTCCCGGAAAGTCTTTCTGTAAATAGAAGAAAGGCTCTTGTAGCAGCATATGCAGAAAAGTATGATGTACAGGACATTTACGAATGTCCAGTCTGTATCGTAGAGAGCGAGATCCACATGGTTCAGGCTCTTGAGGATATCAAGAAGGCAGGATGTAATGCACTTTGCGTATATCTTGGAAACTTTGGCCCAGAGATTTCTGAGACACTTCTTGCAAAACATTTCGATGGACCGAAGATGTTTGTTGCAGCAGCAGAGGAGAGCCAGAATGACCTTTCAGATGGCAGAGGTGATGCATACTGTGGTATGCTGAATGCAAGCTACAACTTAAAGCTTCGCAATGTAGGTGCTTACATTCCGGAGTATCCTGTTGGAACCGCACAGGAGTGCGCAGACATGATGCATGAGTTCTTACCAATCGCAAGAACCATCATTGGTCTGTCTGATTTAAAGATCATTTCTTTTGGACCAAGACCGTTAAACTTCTTAGCATGTAATGCACCGATCAAGCCACTTTATGACCTTGGTGTTGAGATCGAGGAAAACTCCGAGCTTGATCTGTTCGAGGCATTCAAGAAGCATGACAATGACCCAAGAATCCCAGCTAAGGTAGCAGAGATGGAAGCAGAGCTTGGAGAAGGCAATAAGAAGCCAGAGGTTCTGCCAAAGCTTGCACAGTATGAGCTGACACTTCTTGATTGGATTGAGGCACACAGAGGATACCGCAAGTACGTGGCAATCGCTGGAAAGTGCTGGCCGGCATTCCAGACACAGTTTGGATTTGTACCTTGCTATGTAAACAGCCGTCTGACTGGAATGGGCATTCCGGTATCATGTGAGGTTGATATCTATGGATGCTTAAGTGAGTTTATTGGAACATGCGTTAGCGAAGATGCTGTTACTCTGCTTGATATCAACAACTCTGTACCAGCTGATATGTATAAGGAGTCTATTGAAGGCAAGTTTGACTATACACAGAAGGATACCTTCATGGGATTCCATTGCGGAAATACCTGCAGCAAGAAGCTTTCTTCCTGCACAATGAAGTATCAGAAGATTATGGCACGTAACCTTCCGGAAGAAGTTACCCAGGGTACTCTTGAGGGAGATATTGTTCCAGGCGATATCACATTCTATCGTTTACAGTCTACTGCTGACTGCAAGCTTCGTGCTTATATGGCAGAGGGTGAAGTACTTCCAGTTGCAACTAAGTCATTCGGAGGCATCGGTGTATTCGCAATTCCAGAGATGGGACGCTTCTACCGTCATGTATTAATTGAGAAGAACTATCCACATCATGGAGCAGTTGCATTTGGACACTTTGGAAAGGCACTGTATGAGGTATTCAAGTATATCGGTGTTCCGCTAGAGGATATCAACTACAATCAGCCAAAGGGTGTAAGATATCCAACTGAGAATCCGTTTGCATAAGATATCAGAATATTTTTAGAATTGTGAGAGTTGCGCAGCAATGGAGCAATTCAATTAAGAAGAATATAGCGGGCTCATATGTTTGAGTCCGCTATTTTGAACATTTTATATTTATGGTAATAAAATGGCAAATTTATATAAAGGAGAACAAAAAATGATTAAGATTCAGAATGTTAATGACGCAGCGTACAAGAGATTTGGAAAGGTTATCACAGATATCGAATTAGGTGATCTGTTACAGGCAATGGAAGCAACTCCATGTCCGGATGATGTAGTTTACGTGGCATCAGAGGCAGCATTAGAGGCAACAAAGAGTGCAGAGAAGTTTCAGGAAATTTATTATGGAAAGCTTCCAATTCAGGTAGGATACTGCAATGGCCACAATTCCTTATTAAATGCACTCGAGTATCATCGCTGCGGCGAGGTAAACGTAGCTGTTACTGATCTGATCGTGCTCGTTGGATCTCTTGTTGACGTAGCAGATGATTTTACATATGACACAGCAAAGGTAGAAGCCTTCTTTGTACCGGCAGGAACAGCATTTGAGATGTACGAGACAACACTTCACTATGCACCATGTGGCGTAGACGGCAAGGGCTTTAAGGATGTCATTATTCTTCCAAAGGGAACAAATGCTGATATTACAAAGAATCCAGAGGCAACAGGAGAAGATCGTTTACTGACAGCAGAAAATAAGTGGCTTATCGCACATGCAGATGCCAAGATTGACGGCGCATTCAACGGACTGCAGGGAGAGAATATCTCTGTACTGTAAAACTACTCCCTTGCAAACATTAGTACTTGCATTTTTATGTTGAATATGCTACCCTATCAGATGCAAGAAGAATGAAAAACAAAGTCAGGAATGTATTTTGCATCCCTGACAGAAAAATAGAAAGGACAGGTTACATTATGAGTAAAGTTAGAACCAGATTTGCTCCCAGCCCGACAGGACGTATGCATGTCGGAAACCTGAGAACAGCACTGTATGCGTATTTGATTACAAGACATGAGGGAGGAGATTTCCTCTTACGTATCGAGGACACCGACCAGGAACGTCAGGTTGAAGGTGCTGTTGATATCATTTACCGTACACTGGAAAAGGCGGGCATTACCCATGATGAAGGTCCAGACAAGGACGGCGGTGTAGGCCCATATGTACAGAGTGAGCGCCAGAAGCAGGGCATCTACATGGAGTATGCAAAGCAGCTGGTAGAAAAGGGAGAGGCTTATTATTGCTTCTGCGATAAGGAGCGTCTTGAGTCTTTGCACACTATGATTGGTGATAAGGAAATCAGCATCTATGACAAGCATTGCCTTGGACTTTCAAAGGAAGAGGTTGAGGCAAATCTTGCAGCAGGCAAGCCATTTGTTATCCGTCAGAATAATCCGCGTACTGGAACAACAACCTTCCATGATGAGATTTACGGTGATATCACTGTAAATAACGAGGAGCTTGATGACATGATCTTAATTAAGTCTGATGGTTTCCCGACTTACAATTTTGCTAACGTAGTAGATGATCATTTAATGGGTATCACTCATGTTGTAAGAGGAAATGAATATCTGTCATCTTCTCCAAAGTATAACCGTCTGTATGAGGCATTTGGCTGGGAGATTCCGGTATATGTACATTGTCCGCTTATTACAGATGAGGAGCATAAGAAGCTTTCAAAGCGCTGCGGTCATTCTTCATTTGAGGATCTGTTAGAGCAGGGCTTCCTTCCGGAATGTATCGTTAACTTTGTTGCACTGCTTGGCTGGAGCCCGGCTGACAATCAGGAAAAGATGACGATGCAGGAGATGATCGAGAAGTTTGACTATACAAAGATGAGCAAATCTCCGGCAGTCTTTGACTACGGAAAGTTAAAGTGGTTAAATGGCGAGTACATCAAAGAGATGGACGATGACCGTTATATGGAGATGGCACTTCCACATATCAAAAAGGTAGTTACAAGAGACTGCGATTATGAGAAGATTGCAAAGATGGTAAAGACACGTATCGAGGTATTCCCAGATATCGAAGCACTTGTCGATTTCTTCCAGGAAGTACCAGAGTACGACAGCGAGATGTATGTTCATAAGAAGATGAAGACAACAAAAGAGTCTTCCTTACAGCTGTTAAAAGAAGTTCTTCCAGTACTTGAGGCGCAGGAAGATTTTTCTAATGACGCATTATTTGCTTCTCTTAGTGCATTTGCAAAGGAGAAGGGATACAAGACTGGTTTTGTAATGTGGCCGATCCGTACTGCAGTTTCAGGAAAACAGTCCACACCGGGTGGTGCAACTGAGCTGATGGAAATTCTTGGAAAAGAAGAATCTATCGCACGTATCAAGGCTGCAATTGAGAAGCTTTCGGAATAAAATTCTGAATAGTTACGAATATATTGAACAAAAACGACAGAAAGGAGAGCGAGAATGGCAAAGCATGATGACGAATTTGAAGGACGCGATACAGTAACCCTGACACTTGATGATGATTCTGAGTTAGAGTGTATCGTACTAAATATTTTCAAGGGCGGAGACAGAGAGTATATTGCACTTCTTCCAACTGAGGGAATTGAAGCAGAGGAAGGTACTGTTTATCTGTATCGTTATGAAGAGGATGAGCAGGGCAATCCAAACCTGACAAATATTGAGTCCGATGAGGAGTATGAGATTGCTTCTGACGCATTTGATGAAATGCTTGACGACGAGGAATATGACGAGTTAGTCAGCGAGGAAGAACTTGCAGCAGAAGAAGAGGATGCAAAGAAGTTCTAATTGCAGTTAATTTTGACAAAATAAAAACCTTAGGCAGATATAGCAATTGACTAATCTGCTTAAGGTTTTTTTACAAAAGTCGGGCGGGAAAGCCCACGGTTTTAACCGTGGGATGAAAGCCAAG